>JAUMVQ010000024.1:0-588 GCA_030530085.1 Desulfovibrionaceae bacterium
CATTCAGGAATTGATCCAGGACCGGCTGCATACTATGTTGTCCAACAACCCTGACCATCGTATCAAGTTTCATGAGCGCTATCAGGAAATCATTGAAGCATACAACAGCCAGCAGGACAGAGCCACCATTGAGCAAACCTTCGATGACCTGATGAAGCTGGTCAAAGATATGGGCCAGGAGGAACAGCGCTATGTCAGGGAGGGCTTTTCTAGCGACGAGGAACTGTCCCTTTACGATCTGCTGTGCTCAAACAACCTCTCCAAGAAGGATATCAAGAAGATAAAAAAATTGGCTGTCGGCCTCCTGCAAAAGGTCAAAGCGAAAATCGCTGAACTAGACCACTGGACTGACAAGCAGGAAACCCAGGCAACCATCGACAACCTTATCAGAGATACGCTGTGGGCCGAACTTCCTGAGAGCTATGATGACCAGAGCATCACTGAACACCGCCAAAAGATATACGAGTATGTGTACACACGATACAAGGATGTATCGTAATACTGCACCACGTTTTGAAAATGCTGGCAGAGCCCCTTGCTTCAACGGGTTTGCCATAGCCATGTTCTGCTGACTGATCGGACAGTTAA
>JAUMVQ010000024.1:688-4654 GCA_030530085.1 Desulfovibrionaceae bacterium
ATTCTCTCACCGCGGTGATAGTTTTTCCCCAGTACAGCTCGTCCCAATGGAATCATTCCATCTACCAGAAATAACCGTTATTCAGCGGTGTTACGTCATGGCCATGTTCTGCTGACTGATCGGACAGTTAAATTCTCTCACCGCGGTGATAGTTTTTCCCCAGTACAGCTCGTCCCAATGGAATCAACAAACCCCACCAGTTCTACCGGTGGTTTGTTGATTTAGAAGAAGATACAGCCGCTGCCCTATTCAGGGAACTCAGTATGCAGGCTGACTGCAGCCCAGGTTTTCTTGCCCTTCCAGGTATGCTTCCTGGCAAGTGCCGTAAAGGTTGCCGGACAGTCGCCCATATCCTCAGCCAGGCACATCTTCCCCTGCATTTCAAAGAGGCCGTCCTCACGCTGCCAGGCCTTGTCTACTTTTGCATGATAGACAGCCTCGCCTGCGGCTCCTTCAAAATGGTACAATTTGCCGTCATAATGGTACACGTCAGCCGGCGTCGGAGCCAAGCTTGCCTCTACAGAGGGGCATTCTTTCAGGGTATAGCCAAAGTAGCGCTCTATGCTCTCTTTAACATAGCGCCCGTCAATGGTCAGGGAGCCCCATCTGCACCCGGCATCAGTGCAGTTTCTGATGCGCTTTTTATAGTTGTTGATATAGTTGTGCCAGATGCCGAAGCGGATCATGGCATAGGGCTTCTCCGGATTCAGGACATCTGCAGCATCAAAATTCAGCATGTGCAGTTCAGAGAAATTTGAAAGAAAGACGCCCATGCGGGCACGTTCCTTTGCACCAGCATCCTGCGCAAAGACAGGCTTTGCAAAAAGGAAGCCAAGCACAAAGAAAAGGACAGCTGCACAAGACAGATACCGTGCGCCCAAATACCGTGTACCGGGATATCGTGTACCACAACGCATAGTAGCCTCCTTTCTTTTTAGTCCCGGCTTATTTCCTGCCAGGAAAACGCCTTTATATTCTCGGATTGTGCCAGGCTTCCCAGCAGAGCACCCTGTGCCCGTCACGGACAGACTCTCTTGGGAAAAGCTTGCGGCAGCATTCCGTGGCCTTATGACAGCGCGGATGGAAGGGACATCCCCTGGGCATGTCACCCAGCGCAGGCACAGATCCGGCTATGGCAGGCAGACGGTCTGCCTGTGAGGCAACACGGGCCGGCTCGCACGCCATAAGCCCCCTTGTGTAGGGATGCTCCGGCCTCTCAAGAACCTGTTCGGCACTGCCCCATTCTACCAGGCGTCCTGCGTACATGACGCCGACCATGTCTGCCATCTGGGCAACGACGCCTAAGTCATGCGTTATCAGAAGCACAGACATGCCGCGCAGGCGCCGCTGCTCGTCAATAATGGATAAAATCTGCCCCTGTATGGTCGTGTCCAGCGCCGTTGTCGGCTCATCGGCAAGCAGAATGCGCGGCTCGCAGCTCATGGCCATGGCTATCATGACACGCTGCCGCATGCCGCCTGAAAGCTGATGGGGATAGTCATCGTAGCGGCTTTCAGCAGAGGGAATGCCAGCCCTGACAAAGAGCTCAATGACCTTCTTTCTGGCCTCTGCCCTGCCAAGCCCCTTATGGGTTATGAGCGGCTCGGCTGTCTGCTCTCCCACAGTGAGCACGGGATTGAGGGCAGTCATGGGCTCCTGGAAAATCATGGCCAGGGCCAATCCGCGCAGGGCCCTTAATTCCTTTTCCTTCAGTCCCAGCAGCTCCCTGCCGTCCAGCCGTATGGATCCATGAGCCTCAGCCCCTCCTGGCAGCAGGGAGAGGACAGCCCTGGCAGTCAGGCTCTTGCCGCAGCCGGATTCCCCGACAAGGCACGTTATCTTCCCTTCCTCAAGAGGAAAGGACACATCCCTGACTGCATACAGCGCAAGCCCGTCCCTGTCCTTAAAGGACACGGAGACATCTGAAAGTTCAAGCACCGTTCCCATATCAGCGGGCTACCTGCACGGCACGATGGCGCACATAGGCCTCGCGCATCATGATATAGGGATCCACAGCCGCATCCTTGAGGGCCATATAGGTAGGCAGCACGTCATTCAGATCATTGAAGAAGAAGCCTGCCTGGCCGCCTGTGGTGACATACCACGGCTGGGCCAGCAGTATGCCTGCCGCTGTGCCTGGACGAAGCATGTAGTCGCCTACCAAGCCCACTGACTCCCTGAGTGAGCTTGGACCGATAAAGGGCCATACGAGGTAGAAGCCGTGTCCGATGCCCCAGTAGCCCAGGGTCTGCCCGAAATCCTCGCCTTCGGGATGGACTGGAACAATGGTCTTCTCCCTCTTGGCGACATCAGCAAAGCCGCCAAGGCCGGCTGTAGAGTTGATAACGAAACGGCCGAACTCCACACCGGCTTCCATGAAGCGGAACTGCAGGATGTTGTTCACAAAGCGGACCGGGAAGAGGAGGTTGTGCCAGAAATTGCTTATGCCCTGGCGGAGCCCGTCAGGCGTTACGAAGGCCCAGGCATCATAGGCCGGCTTGGCTACGTAGAGATACAGGATGTCATTGAAGCCAAACCAGAAGCGGTTCCACTTTTCCAGGGGATCGGCAATGGACTGGACATCGGTATCGTTGTCGTAGTTGTCCAGCTCATCGTCAAAGGCCTGGTCCGCAGTCTTTTTCTCCTGCACCACAATGCCGTCCATGGGAAGACGATTCCCCTGGCTGCTGCCGTACACAGAAGAAGGCGGCATGGCAGACGGCCTGGAAGACACCACGTTGCGGCTGGTTACAGAACCGTCCTGCGCAGCCTGCGCTGGCACCAGGGAGACGGCAAACAAACAGGCGGCAAGGAGACAGGCCTTAAGAAGCCCTGTACCATGCGCTGTCCCAGGCACTGACCCAGGCCTCATCCCTTGCGGCATGGTTCTACTTTGCTGATGCATTGCCCCTGACCTCCCTGGCTTTCTTCTTAACCTGCTTTATCAGCTCGTCCGGCGATGATGAAGACAATATCTGCTGGAACTGCGTCCTGTAGTTGCGCACCAGGCTGACGCCCTCGACAAAGACATCGTAGACAACCCAGCTTCCGTTCTTGGGCATGAGCCTGTAATTGATGGGGATGACACGCCCGTCCTGCATGGTCAGCTCGGTGGCAATGTCAAAGCGCGTGCCGCTTTCGTTGCTGCGCTCGCTGGTGAAAAAGACCTCTTCCCCGTTGTAGCCGTCAATCTGGCTTAAATATGTAGAAAAGAGCAGTTCGGCAAAGGCATCGACAAACTGCTGCTTCTGCGACGAAGTAAAGGTCTTCCAGCCCTGGCCTACGGTGCGTGCCGAGAACTCACCAAAATCAAAGATATGGTAGACCTCGTCCTCTATCTGCATGCGCAAGGGCTCGCGGGTCGCAGGATTTACATAGTCAGGGTTCTTAATCAGCGACAAAATGCGCGATACGGAAAGCTGCAAAGTCTGGCGGGCCTCGCTGCCGCTGGCAGCATCAGCCCTGACTGGACAGAAGAGAAGCACGGCCATAAGGCAGGCCAGGAAAAAACGGAGAGGACCAATGGTCCTTTGGGATGCGCACTCAGACATTGCTTTCTCCTGGCGGGCTTTGCACGCACATCTGCGCCATAAGCTCCGCCATACAGAAATGATATCCCGGGATTATACCCTGATGCCCAAAGCCAGGGGACACGCTATTTGACACTGCCAAAAGCGTACTTGCTGATCAGCATGCCGATGTCCACGGCAGGCTCTGTATCGGTAATAGTGTCGCCGGCTTTCAGCAGATCCGGCGATCCGCCAGGTGCCAAGTCGATAAACTTGTCGCCAATAAGGCCGGATGTGCGGACAGACGCTATGGTGTCGTCGGAGAGCGTCATGTCCTGGTTGAAATGCAGGGTCACAATGGCGGATGTTTCCTGATCCGTGCGTTTCAGATCAATGGCGGACACCTTGCCGACAGGAACGCCGGCAACTTCGATGTCAGCCCCGACCCTCAGGCCGG
>JAUMVQ010000024.1:4754-17626 GCA_030530085.1 Desulfovibrionaceae bacterium
ACCTTGCCGACAGGAACGCCGGCAACTTCGATGTCAGCCCCGACCCTCAGGCCGGACACGCTGGTAAAGCTGGCTTTCAGCTCAAAGCCCTTATTGGAAAAAAGTTCCATACGGCCCAGCTTGATGGTCATATAGCCAACGCAGATGAGCCCTATTAAGACAAAGATACCGACAGCTATGCTACGAGATGTATTCATGCGATTTCCATACAGCCTGCCTTGTACAGGCAGCAGCCTGCACAAGGAATGAACCAGAGATGAACCAATGACAGAAGGCAGGGATATCAGGCTGTACCATCAGTTCCCCAGCCAGCTGTCCAGTTCCGCCCTGACCCTGGAAGCCATTCTGGCATGGCCTTCAAGGCCCCTGCCGTCTGACTGCCTGCGCAAAAACTGCATAAGGTAGGGGTCAGTGCTTTTTTTCAGCTCTAAAGGTGAGCCGCAGAAAACAGACCGGCCGTCCCGTATCACCAGGACATTGTCTGCTATTGTCCACACGCTGGCAAGATCGTGGCTGACAACGACGCAGGTCATATCCGGAAAATGCCTGTTCATAGCCAGCAAAAGCTCGTCCATGCGGGCTGCCGTAATGGGATCCAGCCCTGAGGTGGGTTCATCACAGAGCAGGATTTTCGGCTCGGTAATAATGGCCCTGGCAAGCCCTGCCCTCTTGCGCATGCCGCCTGAGAGCTCATTGGGATAAAAATCCGCAAAATCGGCAAGGCCGACCATCTCAAGCACGCGCATGGCCTCGTCCCTGAGCTCTGCCTTTGTGAGGGAAAGATGCTCGGACAATGGCAGGACTACGTTCTGGGCAAGCGTCAGGGCGCCAAGCAGGGCTCCGTCCTGGAAGAGGACGCCCATATTGCGGCGCAGTTTGCCAAAATCCCTTGCAGGAAGAGTGACTATATCCTTGTCTCCCACTATGAGCTCGCCTGCCATAGGCTGGGAGAGTCCTATAATCTGGCGCAGCAGGGTGGACTTGCCGCAGCCTGATCCGCCCATGATGACGGAAACGGCACCGGCAGGAAGAGTGCCTGTAACTGTGTTGAGCACGACATGGCTGCCGTACCCTGCCTTAAGGCCCCTGATTGTTATATCCCAGCCTGATGCCATAAAGGATCCCCCTCATCTCTCGCTAAAGGTAAATGCTTGTCAGCACATAGTCGGCTGCCAGGATGAGTATGCAGGCTGTGACAACGGCACTGGTGGTTGCATTACCCACAGCTTCGGGGCCGACGCTGTCACGGCGCCTGTTGGCATAGTAGCCCTGGTGGCAGCAGATGATGACAACGACAATCCCGAAGACAAGGGACTTCACAAAGCCGCAGGCGACATCGTTCATGGTCACGGATGAGGCAATGCGGTAAAAATACGTCCCCTGGTTCATGTCAAGCAGGGCTACTGCCGTCATATAGCCGCCAATGATGCCCACCACGTCAAAGATGGCAGTCAGCAGGGGGAAGGCCACAAGTGAGGCCACAAGCCTGGGTGAGACCAGGTAGGAGACGGAATTGATGTCCATAACATCAAGGGCGTCTATCTGGTCTGTTATACGCATGACGCCTATTTCGGCAGTCATGCTGGATCCGGCCCTGCCGGTGAGCATGATGGCGGTGAGCACGGGCCCAAGCTCGCGGATAAGCGAAAGCGACACCACTGCACCAAGAAAGCCCACGGCGCCAAAGCGGGTCAGGGTATAATAACCCTGCAGGCCCAGCACCATGCCGCAGAAAAGCGAAATCAGGGCAATGAGGAAGAGCGACTGGTAGCCTATGACGTAAATCTGGCGCACTGTGCGGCTGAAGATGCGCACAGAGGTAAAGATGCGGCGCACCCCTTCGGCAAAAAACAGCGCCACCGAGCCCATAAAGCCCAGCATTTCCAGAAAGGGGGTTCCTATTGCCTCTAGTATGTTTGCTGCTTTCATCGTCTACGCCGCATAGTCACGCACCTGCAGCCTGCAAAGGACGCAGGAGCCGCAGGATTATCGGACTAATTTGCCTTTTTGCTCACCCTGACAGGCTGGGAGAGGCCTGCCTTTTTGACATCGCGCACAAACTGGTCTGCATCACTGTCCGTTCCCTTGAGCGTATAAAAGAGGCTCCAGGCCTTGCCGGACTGGCGTATGCTGGTGCGGAAGCCCTTCTTTTCATAGCGCTCCTGCTCCTTGCGGGCATCTTCCCTGGTGCGCACTGTAGCCATGCGGTAGGAGAAGGTATAGGGAGCCTTGGGCTTTTCAGCCGCCCTGGCTTCCGGCTTTTTCTGGTCAGCAGCCTGTGCTGCCTGGCCGGCATTCTGGCCTGCTCCCTGCGTTCCCTGCTGGAAGGCCGGGAAGCCTGGGACAGGGGAAGCTCCATTCTGGCCTGCCTGGCCTGCCTGATCTGGCTGTCCTGGCTGCTGGGCACCATCTCCTGCTTCAGCAGGCTGGGCTGCATTCTGCCCTGCCTCTCCTTCTGCCGGAGCAGTGCCTCCCTGTGGCTGCCCTGTCTGCGCAGGCTTTTCTGCGGGCGACAGGATGGCGGCCATTTCCTGCAGATGCTTTTCAGGATTCTGCCCGCGGCCTACCATAAAGCCCAGGTAAAAGCACCAGCCAAGCACACACAGGACAATCACGCCCAGGAGCGAAAGAAAGGCCGGGCTGGCAGTGATGTTCAGCCCCCTGCCCTGCTGCCACCTGATCGTAGTCTGTTTTTCCTGTGCCATTTCTTCCTCTCCCATGTTCCGCCAGGCAGTTCCAGCCTACATGCGCTCAGGCGCAGACACGCCCAGAAGATCCAGGCCGCTGGCAAGAACCGTGGCCACTGCCCTGAGCATGCAAAGCCTGGCGACAGTCAGATTTCTGTCGCCGGATCCTAAGATGGAGCACTTGCCGTAGTAGCTGTGCAGAAGCTGGGCCAGCTCGGTGAGATAGTGGCTCACATGGTGGACGCCAAGGCTCTGTGCGGCCTGGGCAACCATGTCAGGGAAGACTTCCATCTTGCGCAGAAGAATCTTTTCCTCAGGACCGGAAAGAAGCGACAGGACGGCCGGATCGCTTGAGTCAGAAATTGTGATGCCTTCTTCCTCAGCCCTGCGCAGCACGGCGCAGATACGGGCGTGGGCGTACTGCACATAGTAGACAGGGTTGTCCATGCTGCGCTGCTTGACAGCCTCAAGGTCAAAGTCCACGGCCGTGTCCGTCTTGCGGGACAGGAACATGAACCTGGCGGCATCAACGCCGACTTCCCTGACGACACTGGACAGGGTCTCAAAGGTGCCTGCCCTGGTGGACATGCTCACAGGACTGCCGTTCACCAGCAGGTTGACCAGCTGAATCAGCACCACATCAAAGGTGGTCTGCTCCTTGCCCATGGCGGCTATGGCAGCGCGCATGCGGGGAACGTAGCCATGGTGGTCTGCACCCCAGACGTCGATAAGGAAGTCAAAGCCCCTCTCGTACTTGTCGTGGTGGTAGGCTATGTCCGAGGCAAAATAGGTGAGGGATCCGTCGCTCTTGCGCAGCACCCTGTCCTTGTCGTCGCCAAGGCGGCTGGTGGCAAACCACAGGGCACCGTCCTTCTCATAGAGATAGCCGGCCTTGTCCAGGGTCTCGAAGGCCCTGGCGACCTTGCCGCCGTCCACCAGCGTCTTTTCGGAGAACCAGTTCTGGTGCTCCACCCTGAATTCCTTGAGATCAGCCTTGATGCCGTCCAGAATGACCTTCATGGCATAGGCGTAGCAGCGATCCTCGGCCTCGGCATCGTCCATCTTGGCCAGGGAAGGATCCTTTTCCAGCATCTCCCTGGCAATGTCCTTGATGTACTCGCCCTTGTACCAGTCAGTGGGCTCTTCCATGGGACGGTTCACAATCTGGCAGAGGCGGTACCAGACAGAATGGCCCAGCAGGCGCATCTGGCGGCCGGCATCATTGATATAGTACTCAGTGGTAACGTCGTAGCCTGCCTTGCGCAAAAGGCGGGTCAGGCTGTCGCCGGCTGCGGCACCGCGGCCGTGGCCCACATGCAGAGGGCCTGTCGGGTTGGCGGACACATATTCCACCATGGTCTTGCGGCCCTTGCCGGTGTCAGAAGATCCGTAGTCCTTTCCCTGCTTTTCCACATCCAGGATGACATTCTGCCAGAAGGCAGGGGAAAAGGTGAGGTTGAGAAAGCCCGGGCCGGCAATGTCGGCTGCCGTGATGTCAGGGCATGTCTTCAGCACGTGTGCGGACAGTTCGGCGGCAACGTCCCTTGGCGCACGGCCCAGGGGCTTTGCCAGCATCATGGCTATATTGGTTGCAAAGTCACCGTGCTCAGGATCCTTTGAAGGCTCAATGACGGCCTTTTTAGGCCACTCAAGGCCACGCTCCTGAAGAAATGATGCAATGGCCGAACGTACAGTGCTGTATGCCTGCATAGTTGTTATCTCTCCTGAAGGGGACGCTGCGTAAAGTCGGTCCCCAAAAATACGTCTTCTTTTTTGCAGGCGCTTTAAGGCAGCGCAGCTGCAAGCAGCTTGTGCCGTTTTTGTCCGGTGCCTGCTCTGTATACGGACAGAGCCTTAAAAATGCAGCCGCCCGTCCCTTAGGCCAGTTCCCCGGCCTGTTCCAGCGTGCTGACAACAGAGGAGGTGTACTCCTCTGCAGGCACGCCTTCCAGGATGCGGCCGGTCATCTTGCTTAAGACTGCCTTGGGCCCTATTTCCAGGAAGGAGCGCTGCCCGTCTGCATACTGGGTGCGGATAATGTCAATCCAGCGCACAGAGGAGGTCATCTGGCTGAGCATGCAGTCGCGGATGCTTTCGCCATCTGTGAGGCCGGTGGCAGTCACGTTGCTGTACACGGGGCAGGAAGGCTTGCGCCACACTGCCTTGCGCATGTGGGCGGCAAGCTGATCTGCTGCTTCCTTCATGAGCGGGCTGTGGAAGGCGCCGCTCACTGCCAGGGGCAGGGCACGGCCCTTGATTTCCTTGGCCCTGGCGCCGGCCATGTCCACGGCATCCTTGTCGCCGGAGATAACATACTGCCCGGGCGTATTGTAGTTGGCCACAATGAGGACGCGTCCTGTCTCCTCGGCAACAGAGGCCACGATTTCCTCTACCTTCTCCAGCGGCAGCTTCACTATGGCTGCCATGGCGCCCCTGCCGTCGGGATCGCTCTCAGCCATGAGGGCGCCCCTGAGGCTGACCAGCTTAAGGGTGGTTTCCGCATCCAGGACGCCGGCTGCAGCCAGGGCCGAGTACTCGCCAAGGCTGTGCCCGGCACAGGCAGAGGGGCTGACATGCTTTGACAGCTGCTGCCACAAGGTGAGGCAGAACACAGTCAGGGCAGGCTGCAGGACCTTTGTGTCGGACATGGCCTTTTCATCGCCTTCCCAGCAGATTTCACGCAGGGGCAGGCCGCTGATGTTCTCGGCCTTCTTCCACAGCTCCATGGCGTCCTTGTCGGCATCAGCCACATCGCGTCCCATGCCGGCTGCCTGTGATCCCTGTCCGGGGAAAAGAAGAGACATTGCACGCATCGTTGCGCAACTCCTTAAAATCAATTTCTTGATATATAATTTGATGTTTGGTCCGAAAAAAGACAGTATTTATAGCGTAATCTTCGCTTTTGTACAGAAAAAAAGCCTTGCATGCAAGTTTGCAGGCCCCCGCAATGCACGGCCGGAACGCGCCCCAAAAGAGCCGTCCCAGGCCGCTGCCTGAAGAAGCTTTTTGGGGATGTACGACTGCATTTTCCGTCAGCCAGGACAGGGACTATCCTGTACCTCTACATATTGTTTGCGGACAGCGCCTTATTTAGCTACTGTAGCGCCCGGCAGGTATCCCGTATCCTGCCTTTTTTCTGCCTTCCGGGCTTGCCGGCCGGGCGGGCTCTTTCTTTATCTTTAAAGGCTATTGAGGAAAACAGCGTGTCCAAGCAGGAATGTACAGCACAATCACTGGCAAAAGTCTTGCAGCAGGCTGGCTGCCCCTGTCCTGAGGGCAGCCTGGACGGCCTGGCCACATACCTTGCCATGCTTATGCGCTGGAACCGCATCATGAATCTGGTAGGCTCTTCAAGCTGGCAGGAAGCAGCAACGGATCTTGTGGCAGACTGCCTGCACCTGGCAGGCTTTCTTGAAAGCCTCCCCCTGCCCGAAAATCCTGTGTGCTGGGATCCCGGAGCCGGTGCCGGCCTTCCGGGCATCCCCTTGCGCCTTGTCTGGCACAAGGGCTCATACCATATGATAGAAATCAGGCAGAAAAGGGCGATGTTTATCTCGCAGGTCCTGGGCACGCTGTCCCTGCCTGATACCCATGTCCATAACATGGATATAAAGGCCTTCATGGGCACATCAAAGGCAGATCTCATTGTAAGCCGCGCCTTCATGCCCTGGGACAAGGTCCTGGCCCTGTTTAAAGACCACCTGGATGAAGGCGCCCATATCGTCTTCATGGCAGGAAGCATCCCCACAGAAGAGGAATTTTACGCACACACAAAAGACTACGTGCCTGCCGGGACCCACACCTATAAAAGCGGCAGCGGCACCCGCTCCTTTTTTGCTGCCAGAAAGGCAGGGCGTTAGCTGAACATGGCAAAAGTCGCACAGGCAAAAGCAGCCGGCGGCCTTGGCATGCGCGCTATAGTGCACGACACAGCCAGGGGCATTTTCTGCCTCTCCCTGACTGTGGGGCTTGCCTTTGCGCTGCGCATGCTGGAACTGAACAGCTGGGAAGACCCTGAATTCAGCCTGCACGGGGAAATGCTGCTGGCAACCCACGATGCCTACCACTGGGTGGCAGGCGCTGAGGGGTACAGCTTCGGGGCAGGACACCCCATGTCCGAACTGCTGCGCATCATCGCAGGCTTTCTGCATATACAGCCGGCTGTTGTCGCCTTCTGGTTTCCTCCTGTCCTGGCAAGCCTTGTAGCCGGCGTCGTCTGCGCCTTCGGCTGGGCCCTTGGCTCCCTTGAGGCCGGCATTGCCGCAGGCCTTCTCACCACTGTTGCCCCTGGCTTTCTGGCCCGCACCCTGCTGGGCTTTTACGACACGGATCTCGTCACCCTGTCCTTTCCTCTCTTCATGACCCTGGCTCCCACCTGCTGGGCCATGCGCTATCTTCTGGCACCAGGCCACATGCTGCGCCGCCTGGCCGGACGCCTTCCGCTCACAAGGAACCTGCACCTTGCAGCAGCCAGCCATGAGCCAAGGCTTGGCAACCCTTTGCGCTGGCAGTGGGTGCTCATCCTGGGCCTTTCCGGGCTTGTTTCGTGGTGGACGCAGGAATGGCACTCAGTCTTTCCCTACCTCATCCGCTGCAATACCATATTGATCCTTGTGCTCTGCCTGACGCTCTCGCCGCCCGGCAGAAGGCCGCTTCTTCTGGCAGGCGCCCTGTCCTATGTCCTGCCAGGCCTTGCAGGCCCGCCAGGACTTGCCATGAGCCTTGCCGTCTCCCTGGTTGTTGGCCGCAGGCCTTCGCTCAGGCGCCTGCTCACAGACTGGCGCGTGCTGCTCTTTTTATGGCTTCTGGCATGCTGGCTCATGCTCAGGGGGCAGATCCTGACAGCAGTCATAGAGCATGCCGGAGCCTACCTAAAGCAGGCACCTGAGGCTGCTGCCGCAAGCACCACCCTGGTATACCCGTCCCTTGCGCAGTCCATCGTGGAAGTGCAGGATCTGCCCTTTACCTCAGTGCTCTCCTATTTCCATCCCTGGCCTGAGGCGGCCCTGGCAGGGCTTCTGGGTTTCCCATTGCTGTTGCTGCGCTGTCCGGGGGCAGCCTTTCTTTTGCCATTGTGCATGCTGAGCCTGCTCAGCACAAAGCTTGGCGGGCGCATGGTCATGTTCGGGGCACCGGTGGTAGCCCTGGGCCTCTCCCTGCCTGTCTTCTGGCTGCTGAGGCGCATCCTGGCTGACTGGCTGAGGCCCCTCTCGGGCGTGCTGACCAGCGTCCTTTTGTCCTGCCTGCTTGTCGCCCCATTTACCGATCTTATCCAGGCCATGTCCCAGGGCCCTATGATCAACCGCCGCCACGCAGAGGCCTTGTCCCAGCTGCGCAGCATGGCGCCCAAGGATGCCATGATCTGGCTTTGGTGGGACTGGGGCTATGCCGAGCACCATTTCGGGGGACATGACGCCATTGCCGACGGAGCCAGGCATTCAGGGCCGTCCCTCTACCTGCCTGCCGCAGTGCTGGCCACTGACAATGCGCGCTTTGCAAGGCAGCTTATCCGCTACACCTCTGAAAAGGGCAATGAGCCTGGCAATGTCTTTGCCAATATGACGCCGGCTGAGGCAGAGGAACTCTTAAACAAGCTGCGTGCCCCTGACACGCCCCTCATCAAGGGAACTGGACGCCAGTTTATCGTGGTCAGCTATGAAATGCTGCGCTTAGGCTTTTGGATCAGCCACTATGGCAGCTGGAACTTTCTCACCCGCCAGGGCGAGGCAGGTGCTCTGTCCATAGTCACCCAGGGACTGGCCTACCAGCTTGAAAACGGCCTGGTGCAGATGGACGGCTCAACTTCTGCCATTGCACCTGCCTCCATCAATGTCTTTGAGGAAACCGGGCTTACCTCGCGCAATTACGTCCAGGAGTGGTTTGAAAATCATCCTGAGGCAACGCAGGAAGAGCAGCAGGCATTCCTGGGCACCAGGCGCAATGTAAACTTTTTCTTCAACCACGTAACAGGCGAAAAGCTGGCCATGGATGCCAGGCTCTACAATTCGCTGATGACGCAGCTCCTCCTGGCCGATCCCCAGGACCCGCGCTTTTCACCATACTTCAGCCTTGTGTACGACAACGTCTTTGCCAGGGTCTATGAGGTGCGCTGATCTGTCTTAAGTGCGCTTACCTTGCTGCGGCAATCGTTCTTTTCTGCGGCTAGTGGTGATAGGGCACGTTGCTGCGTATGCTTTCAGCCCTGTACAGCTGCTCCATAAGCACCACCCTGGCCAGCTCATGCGGCATGGTCATGGCCGAGAGCCTGAGCAGGAAGAAGGCCCTCTGCCGCACCTCGTCGCTCAGGCCGAAGGGGCCGCCTATGACAAAGGCAATGCTCCCCTGCCCTAAGCCATCCCAGGAATCAATCTTTTTTGCCAGTTCCTGCGAGGTGCAGTCCCTGCCGCGCTCATCCAGCACAACCACCCTGTCGCTTTTTTCCAGGGCTTCCAGGATGCGTTTTCCTTCTGTCTCAATGCGCCTGCGCATGTCACTGGCAGACTCGGCATCCTTCACCTCGACCACCTCAAGCTTCCTGAAGCGTGACAGCCTTTTGGCATACTCGGCACAGGCATCCTTCCACCAGGCAGTCTTCACCCTGCCCACACAGACCAGACGTATCGGTTTTGCTATCATGTGCCCTGCCCCCTCCTGCCAGCCGTCCTTCCAGCTATTTTCCAGGCATCCTGCGATCATGCCTGTGAGCATATTTAGGAGATGCCTGTGTCCAGGCCGCTAATCCTGTACGGAAACCTTTCCAGCGACAAGCTGGAGCTTCTGGCCAGAGCCCTGCAACAAGGGCAGGCCATTATCTATCCTACCGAAACCTTGTACGGCATAGGCTGCGATGCGATCAACGAGACGGCAGTGTCCCTTGTGTATCAGGCAAAGGGGCGCAGCACAACAAAGCCCCTGCCCCTGATAGCTTCGGACCTGGAAATGATAAAGAAAAGCTGCGACCTTGGCGGGGTTCCCAAAAATCTCTTCTCCTTCTGGCCTGGCCCCCTGACCATGCTCCTTCCGGCAAGGATTGCCTTTGCAAAGCCCCTGGTCGATGCAGAAGGACGCGTGGCCATACGCATCAGCGCCAGTCCCTGTGCCAGGGAAATTGCGCACGCTCTTGGCAGGCCCATCACTGCCACTTCTGCCAACCTGTCAGGAAAGCCGCCCTGCTCCACCAAAGACGCGCTGGACCAGGAGCTCGTCAGAAAAATCGGCATTGGTGCCTTCCTGGGTGCAGAGCCTGGCGGAGGTGCTCCCTCAACCATAGTCTCGGTCACGCCAAAAGGAACTGTTTTCGTGCACAGGGAGGGAGCCGTCAGCAAAAAGGAACTTCAGGAGGCAGGCCTTGTCCTTGCAGGCCAGGACAGCTGAGGACAGCCTGAAAATTTGCAGGAGCATACTGCCGCCCTGCACCCGCCCCAACACATACCTTGCCTCTTTGGGCACAAGCGGGCATACTTCACCCCGCAAGTATTGCCATATTTTTTGCCAGTCTCTTCAAGGATCTATCCCGTGCTGAAAAATCTTATCTGCCCTTCCTGCCATGGCAAGGTTCCTGTCTTTGCCAATCCCGTGCCCACGGCCGACATCCTTATCCATCATCCTGATCACGGCATTGTCATCATTACCCGCAAGAACATCCCCTTGGGCTATGCCCTTCCTGGCGGCTTTGTCGATGAAGGGGAATGGCTTGAGGACGCGGCCCTGCGCGAAACCATGGAAGAAACGTCGCTGACTGTCCGCCTTGAAGGCATACTGGGCGTCTATTCCCGGCCTGACAGGGACTTGAGGCTCCATACGCTGACTACGGTCTTTGTGGCCCTGGCCATTGATCCCAAGAACCTTAAGGCAGCAGACGATGCCCAGGCCTGCGCCTGGTTTGAGCCGGAAGCATTTCCATCCCCCATGTGCTTTGACCATGGCGTCATGCTGCAGGACTACCTCTCCTATATTGACGGCAGAAGAAGCCTGGGCGCCCTTTCCACGGAATGGCTGGCAACGCCGCAGGGACAGGCCAACGCAAGGCTTGCAGCACAGCAGTGAACACAAAAGAGAGACATCTATGAAAGCGGCCCTGATACAGTGCAATCCGGTCACCGGAGACATCAAAGGCAATATAGAACGCATCAGCTGCGCCGTTGAAAAAGCAGGCAGGGTGGATCTGTGCATCACGCCCGAGCTTGCCCTCTCCGGCGTGCAGCCCGGGCACTATCTTTCCATGAGCGACTTTGTGGAAGGCTGCTCAAGAGGGCTGGACATCCTGTCCAGGCGCTTTGCCGGAGGGCCGGCCCTGCTGATAGGAGCGCCTGTCGTCAGCGTCTATGACTCAGAGCTATTAAGCAATGCCGCAGTCCTTATCCGCGACGGCCACTGGGACGTGGTCTCGCGCAAAATCAGGCCGGAGTCCTCAAGGGATCCCCAGGGACAGTTCTTTGACCGCGGCGTCTCCTGCGGCATTATCAACCTCTCAGGCTGGCGCCTTGGCATTGTCCTGTGTGAGAACCATTCTGCCAGCGCCTTCTGGAACGTGCACGGCACAGGCTATGCCCCCCTGCTGGACCTCATCTCCAGGGGTGTTGACGCCATCATCCACATGCATGCCACGCCCTACGTCATAGGCAAGCGGGCCGACACCGAGGCCATGCTCACCCACGTGGCGGCCAGGCACCATATACACCTGCTCTCCTGCAACATCGTCGGCGGCAACGGCGGCTTTATCTACAGCGGCCAGAGCCTGGCCCTGGATCCCACAGGCGCAGTCTGCGCCAGGGGAAAGGCCTTTGAGGAAGACGTGCTGGTTGTGGACATGGCCACGGGCACGGCCCCGGTGGCCAGGGTGGGCAGAAGCTGGCAGGAAAACGTCTTCGGGGCGCTTGTGCTGGGCACCAGGGACTTTGTGCACAAGAGCGGCTTCAACAAGGTGCTGCTGCACCTCTCGGGCGGCATAGACTCGGCCTTGGTGCTGGCAGTGGCAGTGGAGGCCCTAGGCGCAAGAAACGTCTCTGCCGTCATCATGCCTTCAAGCTTTACCACGCAGGAAGCCATCACAGGCGCAAGCCAGCTGGCAGCCACCCTTGGCGTCAGCGTCACCTCTGTTCCCATAGGGGACATTGCCGCAGCCTTTAACAAGATTCTTGCGCCCTTGCGTGACAGCTTCAATATCTGCGATGACACGGCATCCAGCTTCAAGATGCAGGCCCGCATCCGCGGATCGCTCCTCATGTCCCTGACAACGGGCGAGGAATACATCGTCCTCAACTCCGGCAACAAGAGCGAGCGGGCCATGGGCTACTCCACCCTGTACGGAGACACAGTGGGCACTTTGGGCGTGCTGGCAGATCTTACCAAGAGCCAGGTCTTCTCGGTAGCGCGCTGGCTCAACGAGACCAGGGACGGCGTCCTTTTCCCGGCCTCAGTCTTCAAGAAGACCTCTTCCACACAGACGTTTTTGTCACGTCACAAGGAAGACACAAATCTTTCCTACGACGAACTGGACAGCGTCCTTGATGCCCTTCTGGCAGCAAGGCCGCGCCATGCCCTGCCAGACATCAACGCCCGCCAGAACGATGTCCGCGGCACAGTGTTCAGCATGGAATTCAAGCGCCGCCAGGAAGCAACGCCACTGCGTGTCAGCGACACGCCCTTCGGCCGCTCCTGGTCAGTGCCCCTCATAGGCCGTTTCAGGCTGCCGTAACTCAAAAAAACACCGTCCGGGACCCGGCCTTTTCTGACACAGGGCTTGAAGGGAAATCCTGTTGGACGTATACAGAATCAGCTTTTTATCTCTTTTTTTGGAGGATAGTCCAATGTCCGAAGCTCCGGAAAGAAATCTTGGAATGGATATCGTGCGCATCACAGAGGCCGCTGCCATGGCTTCTGCGCGCTGGCTTGGCCGCGGTGCCAAGGAAGAAGGTGACGGTGCTGCAGTTGAGGCCATGCGCAACAGCTTCAGCAGCCTGCATATAGACGGCACGGTTGTCATTGGCGAGGGAGCCAAGGACAAGGCCCCCATGCTCTATGTTGGCGAGCACGTGGGCCTGGGCGACGGTCCCAAGCTCGATGTGGCCGTCGATCCTGTCGAAGGCACCAACCTCCTTGCCTACGGCCGTCCCAATGCCATTTCTGTGGTGGGCATTGCCCCGCGCGGATCCATGTTCAGCCTGGAATGCTCCTACTACATGC
>JAUMVQ010000235.1 GCA_030530085.1 Desulfovibrionaceae bacterium
ATCATCCTGCTTGCCGCTGTCCTGGGAATAGTCAGGCTGTAGCAGGAATATTCCTTTTGCTGTCTCATGCCCCGTTGCTTTAAACGGGGCTTTTTTTTTGCCCCAAAAAAGCAGCAGGGCGGCAGGCATGGCCTATGCCGGATGCGGGGAGAAGGCATGTTTTTTCAGAAAGGCTATACAAGATCGCCGTATATGTGATAGTTCACTTTGTACGGCACGCCACATCAGAAGTGCCGGAATGATTTTTTTAACCGCTGCCCTGTCTGCTGCAGGGCATGACGGTGTTTTTTTGTGCGTTTTTTTGTTTGGGAGAGAGTAATGGAACAATATTTTATCAGCATCCTGACCCCGCTGAACAATGTCGTGTGGGGGCCGGTAATGCTGGTCCTTCTGGTGGGTACCGGAATCTACCTTAATATAGGGCTTAAGTTTTATCCTTTCCGTAACTGGATAAATGCCTACAAGTGCTTGTGGAACGGCAGGAAGGACCAGTCCCAGCACGGTGAAATCTCTCCCTGGAACGCACTTATGACCGCCATCGCAGCAGACGTTGGCACAGGCAATATCGTCGGCGTGGCTACGGCCATTGCCTTGGGCGGCCCCGGAGCCCTGTTCTGGATGTGGATCACGGCCCTTGTGGGCATGATGACCAAGTTCTGCGAAATCATGCTGGCCGTCAAATACCGTGAAAAGACGCCTGCCGGCAACTGGGTAGGCGGCTGCATGTACTTCATCAAGAACGGCCTGAGCAAAAAGTGGCACTGGCTTGGAACCATGTTTGCCATCTGCGCCTCTGTTGCCTGCCTTGGCGTCGGCGGCATGGTGCAGTCCAATGCCATTGCAGCCTGCATGAACGACACCTTTGGCGTCAGCAGGTGGATTACCTGCGCAGTGCTCCTTGTGCTGGCCTTTACCATCCTCATTGGCGGCGTGAAGCGCATAGGCTACGTGGCCGGCCGTCTTGTGCCCTTTATGGCAGGCCTCTATGTGCTGCTCTGCGTGACCATCATTGTCCTGAACATAGGCAGGCTTCCTGATGTCTTTGCGTGGATTTTTACATACGCCTTTACGCCCACTGCAGCCCAGGGCGGCTTTGCAGGCGGATCCATCATGCTGGCCATCCGCATGGGCGTTGCCCGCGGCATCTTTGCCAATGAGGCAGGCCTTGGCACAGCCCCCATGGCACACGCAGCCTCTACGGCAGAAAGCCCCCTGGTGCAGGCTTCCATAGGCATGCTGGATGTTTTCATCAATACCATGATCATCTGCACCATGACCGGCATAGTTATTCTCATTGCCACGGTTCCTGCTGATCTTGCTGTCCAGCTCGGCAATGACAATGTTGCGGCAGGTGCTCCTCTCTGGAGTTCCGGCCTTGACGGCGCCAGGCTCTCAACGGCCGCATTCGCCTCCCAGCTTGGCAAGGTGGGTGCATGGGGCGTTACCTGCTGCCTGGCCCTGTTTGCCTTTACTACCATTATGGGCTGGTGCGTGTACGGCGAGCGCTGCGCCATCTATCTTTTTGGCGACAAAAGCTCCATGCCCTACCGCATCATCTACTCTGTCGTCATGTGCTCCGGCGCCGTGCTGACACTGGATCTGGTCTGGCTTGTGGCAGATACCTCCAATGCCCTGATGGCCTTCCCGAACCTGGTAGGCATTCTTCTTTTAAGCCCCATGCTGTTTAAGTATGTGCGCGAGGAAACAGCCAAGGATCCGCGCTTTACCATGTAGCAGGCTGTTGCAGCCGTAAAGCAGGCTTGTATTGAAAGGACGGGGACAGATCTCATATGGGGTCTGTCCCCGTTTTACGTCTGGCAGGGAGAATGGCGTGTGAAAAAGTCTTTGGTAAAATTTGATATAATATTATGCCAATAAAAACAATATAGCCTGGAATTTGTCAACATGCCCTGAAAAAAGATATGCTGAAAAAATACATCCTGCTTTTGCGGGCGTAAGGCATGCCTTTTCAGGAGAGGGTATTCTGAGAGGCTTCCAGAGATGGTATCCATGGCGCGTGTCCGATGGTATCCAAGGGTATCCGGGGAAGGTATTTATGAGCATAAGCCACCAGGCGAAGAAATTCAGCGAGAATGCAGCCATGTCATATAATGTCAGTGTCATTCCCAACGATTTTAACATTACCACTATCTTCAGCCTGATAAATTCTGGTGCCATCTCAATGCCCGTTTTCCAGCGCAACTACGTCTGGGACAGAAAGCGGGCCTCGCGTTTTATCGAGTCGCTGATACTGGGACTTCCAGTGCCGCAGGTCTTTTTGTACCAAAGGGCGCTCAACAAATTTTTAGTGGTAGACGGGCAGCAGCGCCTGCTCTCTGTCTACTACTTTATCAAGCAGAGATTTCCGCTCTCGGAAAAGCGTGCCGAGCTGAGAAAAATATTTGATGCCAATAACGGCATTCCCGATGCGGTATTGTCTGATGATGCCTACTTTCAGGATTTTAAGCTGCAGTTTCCCAAGACAGAAGAAGGTGGGAAAAATCCTTTGGAGGGACTAAAATACAGCACGCTGGGTTTGAGCACAGTGGGTTTGTATGATTCGTTCGAGTACATGACCATCCGCTGCATGGCAATTCGTCAGAATGACCCCAATGGGGATGACAGCGCCGTGTTTGAGATATTCAGCAGGCTGAACACTGGCGGCGTTAATCTGACTAACCAGGAAATCAGGGCCTGTCTGTATTACTCTGACTTCTACAGAATGATCTGCAGGCTTAATCAGAACAGTATCTGGAGAGAACTCTTTGGAAAGCCGGAAGACTGCAAGTTCAGAGACACAGATATAATTTTGCGATCCTTTGCGCTTCTTTGCGATGGTGAAAGATATAACGGGTCTATGAATTCATTTATTAACAGG
>JAUMVQ010000236.1 GCA_030530085.1 Desulfovibrionaceae bacterium
TGCATGAAACTCTATAATAAAGTTACTGAATTCTTCTTGTTCAGGTAAAGCAGGTTGCTTTACCCGTTTTGTTCTCTTTCCCCGTAACAGCACTAACAGAATAATTAGTAGAATAACAACACAGCATCCAATAGCAGAATATAGATATGTTTTGTTATTCAACAATTTTGTCACAGCCTTGCTGGCTGACGGAATATAATCATTGACATTTTTTCCACCTGCTACTGCTGAATCAGGGACATTAAAAATGAAATTACTTGTAATTTCTTCATTTCCAGCCACTTCTGTTAGCACGCATTCAGTATTACCAGCATCAGAGAACGTCACTCCGGAAAGATCAAAAACAATTTTGTATGCAGGCAACTGCCAGCTGCTTCTTCCTAATCTGGAAATATCTGATGAAGAAAGCTTATCTGGATTAAAAATTTCTAGAATAGATCCGCCAGTACCTTTAGTCAGTTTTTTCAGAGAATCCGATACACTTCCGTTTATAGACAAACCCAGCACATTAATGACGACACCATTCACAAGTGCCTTATCAATTAGAGAAGAAATATCACCACTTGAATCAGCGTTACGCCCGTCTGTGATTACAAGCAGTGTTCTGTACCCTTCATGCTGATGGAAAAGTGAAATGGAAAAATCAATAGTGCTAAACAGTGCAGAGTCAGCGTCACTCTTCCTGAGGCGTTTCACTGCATTAAGAAGCTGTTCTTTGTCCGAAGTAAAAGCAGAATGTAGCTGAACAAGCTTATTAAAGGAAAGAATAGCTGTCGAATCTGCGGCTGCATTCTGCACATATCCGCTAAGGGCTTCCTTGATAGCAGACAGGAATTCTGGTGAGAGACTCCTGCTTGTATCTACGGCAATAAGCAGATTCTGCTGATTATATACCTGTTTCTTTTCAATTTTCTGAGGCTGAATAGTCTTGTCTGTTCCTGATATCTTCATACGGACTTCATCAACTGATGAAGACTGGCTTCTGTACTCAATCGTAAGCAAAGGCCATGCAGACGTAACATGTTCTATTTTGTCGTAGGCAAATACAGAAGACCCCATCAGCAGTAGGACCAGCCATGAAACAAATAGTTTCCTTAACATTACTTGCTCCTAACGGGCCTTGTACTTAATCCCATAGGATTTCAGGAAATTGATTATATCAGCAGACGATATCGACATACCATATTCCCCTGCTCTTTCTTGCTTTTTGCCATCAACTACCCAGGTATTGATACCTACTACGTAGCCTTTTTCGTTCACAAGAGGACCACCGCTGTTGCCCTGCGATATAGTTGCACTATGAATAATTACATCGACAGAGCCATTGTTGATAAGATTAACCTCTCCGGAGGTTGATACGACATCCGGCAAGCCCTCCCAGTCTGTCGCCCTGATAAGCAAACCAGGATAGCCCCAGGCATAGACCTTCTCATTTCTGCTTACTTCAGTTGCTAGAGCTAATGGAGCTACAATATCTTTCCCGAGATCCAATGCGGCAAAATCATTTTGCTGCCCCTTTGCAACAGCAATAAGACGCGCCGTATGGTCTCCGACTATCCTGTTTGCTACAACTATTTTTTTAGCATTCTCAACAACATGCCTGTTAGTGATTACTGTACTCTTATTGACAAAAAAACCAGTTCCCGTACCAATATCGCCACTGCGTGTCTCAACAATTACTAACACTGTCGCACTTTCAATGGCTCTGTCATCGTCTTTCTTGGATGGCCAAAGCAGAAAAAGCACAAAAAGTACGAAAAGTGCTATGAAAACTCGTCTTTTTTTGCTGCTGAATGACTTTTTCTTTGGAGTTCCACTTTCCCTGCTGCTACCCTTGTCAGCAAACTTCTGGAGAATGTCTGCTCCTGATATATCCAGTGTCCCCAGCCTGATCCGGCTCGTTGCAGAAATATGCTTCTGGGAAACACGAACCCCGTCAACAAAGGTGCCGTTGCTCGACCCCAGATCGCGAAGCAAATACGTTCCGTCAGGCAATTTCTCAACAGTACAGTGTTTTCTGGAAACACTGTTGTCGGAGAAAACGACATCACAGGCCTTGTCTCGGCCAACAGTATATATTTGTGCAGAGGTAACACGTCTGGTAGCCTCTGCTGTTTCTGAAAGGGGTGCCCCGCAGAATTCGCAAAACTTTCCACCAAGGGTAGTGGTTTTATGGCATTTTGGACATAACATATTTTGCATTCTCCAAAGGAATATTCATTTCTCTTGCGGACAAGACTGATACTGATTGGCCGACTGAAAACTGTCCCAATTTAGCTATTTTGCGGAATCTTCACAAAGATGTATTTTGCGTTACCCAATTCAAGGACATCGCCATGGTGCAGTTCAATCTGCCCTATAGTCTCTTTGCCGTTCAATACTGACCCGTTTGTAGACAGCCTGTCCTCAAATATAAATTTTTTGTTCCTGTAGAGGATAACAGCATGCTCTTTAGAAAGCTGGCTGTCATTTATAGTGATGGTTGCGCCGCTTCCCCTGCCAATTGTCTCGCGCCCTTCGTGCAGAGGATAGAAAGCCCCCTCCTGGCTGGCATCATAGGTTATAAGGAAGCCGACAATACGGCTTGCGTTATTTTTGCAACCCTGAGAACGCATTATGACGGTACGTTCCGGTGCAACAGGAGACTCGTTAAGCCCCATGGTATGGGTTTCCATGCCGCCTGTCTGTTCCATATTGATTGTCTTTAACGAATCGTCGTTTGCAGCAGAGGATGCCGCCTTAGGATTGGCGCCTGCACTCTCACCGCACCAGGGGCAAAACTCTGCACCATAAGGAATTATATGCCCATTTGAGCAACGCGCAAAATTTTCACTTCCTGCCATAACAAACTCCTACAGGTTGGCAACACCGAT
>JAUMVQ010000237.1 GCA_030530085.1 Desulfovibrionaceae bacterium
TGTCTGCCGGCCTGCGCTTTCCGCAGGCCAGGCACCTGTATTCCATATGGCCGCGATAAGACGGGAAATCTGAAGACATCCTTAATTCTCCTTGGATTCTTGCTGCTTGTTTCTGGACTTAATCCAGGACTTTTCTTTGCCTGCACGCAGGCGGGCGATATTTTCCTTATGCCGCCAGGTCACGACGGCCCAGAGGCACAGGGCCAGGGGAATCCACTGGTACTGGCCAAAGTAGGCCAGCACTATGGGCAGGACCGTGAGCAGGGTCAGGGAGCCTAAGGACACAAAGCCGCTGATGGCGATGACGGCAAGGCAGATGATGCTGGCTATAAGGACAGGGAAAAAGGCCAGGGGGATAAAGACGCCGATGCTGGTGGCAACGGCCTTGCCGCCCTTAAAGCCCATGAAGACAGAAAAGACATGTCCCAGGACGGCAGCAAGCCCCACGATGGTGACGGTGAAAACAGAGCCGCCTTCCCACATGGCCAGCAGGACAGGAAGCGTTCCCTTGGCTATGTCGCAGGCCAAAACAGCCACGCCCCAGCCAAAGCCGCACAGCCTGGCCACGTTGGTAGCGCCTGTGTTGCGGCTGCCGTCCTTTCTGGGATCAATGCCGCAGAAGACACGGGCAATAATCAGTCCCCACGGGCAGGAGCCAAGCAGATAGGCAATGGCTGCCAGGGCAAGAGTAAAGAGCATCACGCCTCCTTAAGACGGGTCTTTCACACCCGGATCATCCGCAGGCACATTGTCTGCGGGCATAACTTCGACGATACTGATGATATTGCAGAGAGGGTTGACCCTGCCTATGCGGATGCGCACAGGCAGGCCGGCACATGTTTTCTCATCAAAAAGGCGCCGGCGGCCGCGCACAAAAATATCGTATTCAGGCAGGGCCACAGTCACATTGATATCTGTTACTTCGGTGACCACGCCGCTCCACACGGCCTCGTCAGTACACTGCCTGAAATACAGAAGCTTCCAGTAGCGCTGGCGGTTGCGCTGTACCTGGCCTGCTGCGTTCAGGGCCATGCGCAGGGAGAAAAGCATCTGGTCCAGGGCAGCTGCATCAAACAGCGGCGCACCGGTCTGCGTGTACGACAAAAGCTGGGCCTCGTTGACAAGGTCGGCATAGCGGCGCAGCGGCGAGGTGACAGGGGCATAGCGGACAAGGCCCAGGGCAGCATGCTGATGCGGCTCTACCTCAAGGCTTGAGGGAATCATGGCCCGCATAATCTCCGTCATTTTGACAGGATCGTCCCATACGCCGGCGTACTCCCTGGGAAGGGCCACGTCCTGGGTGCGGTGCAGCAGGGGCACCTTGCGGGCCCTTGCCCAGTTGGCGGCTGCGGCACTGCCCAAGATCATCATCTCGGCCACCATTTTCTGCGACATGGAGGGCAGTGTCCCTGGCGTCATGGAGACAATATATTTCTGGCCAAAGCGGCCCTGATCCTGGCCGTCCGTATCCTCAGCCTCCGTGACTTCCAGCTTAGGCTCCATCCTCTGCAAGGACACAGCACCGTCAGCCACGCGGGCCTTAATGCGCAGCTCTGCAAAGCGCTGCGCCAGTTTCAGCATATCAGCATACGGCAGGGATGCATTGTCTTCTGCTGCTGTCCCGTCAAGCACTTCCTGGCAGGCCTTGTAGCGGAGGTTGGCAGCAAGCTGCACCCTGTTAAAGGAAACAGTGCAGTCGCCTTCCAGCCTGCCCTCGCTGTCGATTTTCTGGGCAATCACAAGGGCCGGCCGCTTTTCGCCCTCCACCAGGGAGTAGGCATCAGTCCCGAGGCACTCGGGCAGCATATGGCTGTTCCCCTCAGGGAGGTAGATGCTGGTAGCGCGGTGCAGGATTTTGGAATCAAAGGAAGACCCGAAGGGCCATCTTAAGGCAGGACATGCCAGGACCAGGGTCAGAAGCATGCCTCCGTCATCGCAGGCGGCAAGGGAAAAGGCATCGTCTATGTCCCTGGTGCTGTCGCCGTCTATGCTCACAAAAACCTGGTCAAGGTCAGGCAGATCGTTTTCCCTGCCGGCACGGAGCAGTTCGTCCACAGTCTCACGGTGCTTGTGCCACCACTCATCGCCCCTGGCATAGCCGGCCCTGTCGTACCAGAAGTTATAGTGCACTGGTATCTTGCCCCAGGCAGAGAGTAGCATCACTGGCAGAAGGTGGTCATCGTTCAGCCCCTTGATGAGCCTGGTCCACAAGGGATCCTCGCCCATGTCGGGATTTTCCATATGGAGGCGCAAAATTTCTTCAAGCTTTGCCTGGACTGTGGCTGCAGGCCAGACAGGTGCATCCTCTGGCGGCAGTTCTACCTTGCCCTGGCTTACGTTCCAGAGAAGATGGATAAAGGGATTGCCTGTTGAGACTATGGTATCCCGCTCCTGCTGCTTTCTGTCTTCCTCTTGCTTTTTGGCGACCTGCTCTGCGTCATACACTTCAAAGTTAGGCGGCACGAAGCGAAAATGCGTGCGGCAGCGCAAAAGGGCATGCCCGTAGGCGGCCACGGTGTCCGCATCCGGATCTGTTTCCATCAGTTCCGCAAACCACTGCGCTGTGGCAGCCTTCACTTCTCCCTGGGCCATTTCCCAGATATCCGTGACCGGAATCTGTCCTGCCAGTTCCTCGCGTTTTTTTTTGGCATCTTCCAAAAGTCTGACCTTGTCATCGCGGCTCATGGAAGCAAAACCGGGCAGAGGTGCGGCTATCCACGGCAAAATGCGCGATGCAGCCAGTTTCTGCTCCCGCCTGTTGGGCAGAAGAAGCCTCAGCTTTCCTGCCACGTCTTCTAGTACAAAGGCTGCCTGCGCTGAATTTGCATCAAAAAATTCTACAAGGCATCCGGTTGTAGGATACTGCACAC
>JAUMVQ010000238.1 GCA_030530085.1 Desulfovibrionaceae bacterium
GGGCAGTCTTTTTGCCAGGAGGCTGCACCGGGCTTGCTTTGGGAGGCTTGTCCTGTTTTTGCTCCTTGTCCTTGTCATTAGCTGGGGCAGGGGTAGCAAGGACAGGCCCTCTTGCGGCAGGGACCGGCCGTATGCCCGCTCCTGTGGCCGGCGCCACAAAGCTGCCCTCCTTTTTAATGGCTTCCTCTGCCTTTCTGTCGGAATAGACGGCAAGCTGTTCCTTGTAGGCCGGGCTTGCCGCAGGCGAGATTTTTGAGGCAGTCCTCTCAGAGGGGCTGATGTCGGCAACCCTTGCATAGCCCTCGTCCTTGTCCTTGCAGCGGGCAATCCCCACTGCCGCAAAGGCAAGCAGAAGAAAGAGCATGAGCTTTGGTATCCAGCCTGGCAAAAGGCGCCTGCCCGACGCCTCAAAGCCTGTTGAGGAAGCATGTCCTTTCTTGTCAAATGGATCATTGGCAGCCTGCCCTGGTACATCCCCGATCAGGAGGGGCTTGTCTTCATCCGGCCCGATGCTCTGTGCATTGCCATAGTCTTCAGGCATATCTGTCCTCCTGCTGTATACAGCCTGGTTCGCAGTCCCTAAGGCTTGCTTGTCTTCTTACGGCGCCATGCCGGATGCAGCATCCCCCAGCCTGACAGACTGCGCCCTGCCTCCGATGCTGATCACTATGGACGGCGTAAGCGGCATGGCATAGGCCTTCATGCCGTCGTTGCCGGCACGGGAAAACCAGGCAGGCCATATGGCTTCATAGGGCGAGCGTAAAAGCAGCCTGTCCTTGCAGCGCCACATGGAAAGCCCTGGAACCTGGGGCACAGCACGTATCTTTTTTGCATTTTCAGGGACTATGCCGTGCACAAGGGAAAGCAGCTCGTCCGAGGCCGTCTCAAGCCTTGGTTCCAGGACAGCCGGCCTGGCAGAAGGCCCTCTGCCTTCAAGCCTGATAATGGTCAGGGCATCGCTCACCCTGCCCTTGCCCCTTGCTCCCAGGCTCACAAGATGGAGCAGCACAGGATAGGCTGCATCCTGCAAGGTCAGCACCAGATTGCTTGAGGCATGCCCTTTTAAAGGCAGCACTGTCACCATATGGCTGTGCCTTACATCCTGCTTATCTGCCTTGTCCCCTGCATCAGCCTTGCCAGGGCTTGAGAGGGAAAAGGCCTCTGCATTGCCAAGGATGGCCGTGAGCACAGGCCATGGCGCCCCGGTGACATCCTGCAGCATGATGGTCGATGAATAGCCTGCAGCCAGATGCACCACATGGGGGCTTTTCTGCGGCGTGCAGGGCAGAGAGACGACCCTGGTTTTCATGGAGGCCGGATCCGGGCTGACGGCACTGTCTGCCTCGTCCTGCCTGTCCATAAAGCTGCGTATTTCATCAGGGCTGAGCGGAAGCAGCTCATCCATTGAATCCTCAAGATCTGTCTTGCGCTTCTGCTCCTTCATATTCGGGCTGTCTGCATGATTCCCAGGCTCATCCATGGTCCCGGGCTCATCCGTTGTCCCTGGCTCCGCCTGCCCTGCGCCTTCTGCCGTGTCCTGTGCCGTACCCTGCTCCTCAGGCTTTCCTGCGGCAAAGGCAGGAGCTGCAAGCCAAGCCTGCTGCAAAAGGCATGGCAGGCCTTCTGAATGAGGCTTATCATAATAAGGCGCTTCAGGGGCAAGAAAGGCAGATGCCATAAGGATAGCCGGACAGACGGCACGGCAGCCTTTTTTTGCAAGCTGCCAGAACATCCGCAAAGGCATCATTCCCTTTCCTCCAGCCACCAGCTTCTGTCGCTGACCATGCAGACAAGCTCGTCCATGTATTCTGGCCTTTCCCTGGCAAATTTCTGATAGTCGCTGCCTTCTTCCAGGCAGCGCCCCAGCATCAGCCCGGCATAAAAGATGCGCTTGTCCAGGTCTTTTCTGGGCAGGCTGGCAATATTGGAATACATCGCATCTGGCGGAAGCTTTGTCATATATACCCCGAAAGCAGCCGGGTTGCGGTCTGTCCAGTAAGGAAGATACTTGTAGCACTTCCTAAGCCAGTCTATGTACAGGCTGTCCCGTCCTGCCTTATCGTCGCGTTCCAGGATGCGTCCCAAGGCAACCCCTACTATCAGCCCGAATGTCTGGGTGGTCAGGTCGCACTCGCGGGCGCAGTCCATCTCGTCCAGCAGTTCGGGCAGAGGCGCCGTGATAACCTTTAAGCGTTCGCTGTGATGCACCCAGACTGTATTGTCAGGCCCGGCCTCGCTGGCTAGCTTTGCTGGCATGTATATTTTCTTCATAAGAATGGCCTCCTGTTTTTTTGTGGCTTACCCTGTCCTGGCCGCTAAGTTTTATTCGGGTTTGTCAGGCTAAGGACAGGTCTGTATGAGGCAGGATGGTTTTGTGCCTCATGCTGAATGTTGCAGAATATGCGACTGCAGCTGCCCCGATGCAGGCTGCAGGTATATTTTTCAGTGGTATTTGCAATTGTATTTTGTACAGACGTGCTATGTTTTATCTCTTTGATATCTTTGCAGCACCGGACCGTCAGAACAGTGTCTGCCTTACGGATACCGTTGCATAATATGAAATATTATCTGCATCCTGCTGCTTTTTTTGCACTTCACCCATGCCTGCAGATAGCCTTGCACACAAAAAGCATGCAGTGCCTGCCCGCAGGGACGGAAATCAGGTTGTACAAAGCGTGACATATCAAAGAGGTATCATATGTCAGCAGAATGTGTTTTGCTGCGCTGGCAAAGTATTGCTGTCCTCCGTGGCAGCCAGGCTTTACACCGTAAGGTTTCTAAAGATGTTATAGAAATGTGTGGAAGATGTTTCAGGGAAACTGGCCGGCCTTGTGGCTGATTTGTCAGAATGTACCTAAAA
>JAUMVQ010000025.1 GCA_030530085.1 Desulfovibrionaceae bacterium
TGATACTGTCTGCTATATTATCAGATGCCAGTCCGGAAAAATTAAGATGCAAGACTCTGAATGAATTAGCAAGAGGTGTTTTATTTGCACCTATATACGTACCTGAAAAATTTTTCTCAAATTCATTGCAAGCTGCTATATCATAATATTTTTTCAGCATCCCTGTAAAAAGAGTCTTTCCAAAACGACGCGGCCTTACAATAAATGTATAAAGAAATTTTGATTCTAAAAATTCTATATATTTTGTTTTATCAATATAAATATAATTTCCACTGCGAACAACAGTATAGTCAGAAATACCATAGGGAATTAATTTTAACGATTTTTCAGACATACTATCATTCCTAACCTGAAGACTAAAGAAGTAACTTCTTCTTTCTTATTGTATTTGCCGCCACGGCACAAATGACAATTTTACTGCCCCAAGCACATGGCAGAAATATACTGCTCCTGAAAGGACTGTTCCCTGGCAGGCTCAAGCAGACAGGCTCCCTGGCACAAACTGGCAATTTCATCACGGGATGCCTGGTCAAGAGCAAGAATGGCAGCACCCTCCAGGGAAGAATTTCCGATGCTTCTTACCCTGCCTGCCATGCCAGCGAGCACAAAGCCAAGCCGCTCCAGTGTCCTGGCCTGCAAGTGGCTTCCAAGGGCGCCTGCGATGTTCAGGCTGCAAAGATCCGATGAAGCAAGCCCTGCTTTTTGCAAAAGGCTTGCAAGTGCCACGGAAAAGGCCGCCTTCACCTTGAGAATTTCCTCAACATCCCTGAGGGACATCCAGGTGTTCTCATTTATCAGGAAACGGGGAATGTTGTGCACCGGGACAATACGTTCTTTCAGCTTTTTTGCAAAAGGCATAAGATTGTTTCCATTGTCCCTGAAATGTCCATATTTATCCAGGATGCCGCACAGAACAAGCTGTTCCAGCAACGAAAGATAGCCCGTGGCACTGATACCAGCAATATTCCTGCCAGAGAGGGGCGACCCGTCTCCTGTATATCCGGCAAGCCCCTGCGGTCCCAGCACAAATTTTGTCAAAACGTCAGGGCCTGCCAGGGCCCCGCACTCAAGGCCTATGCCTTCCAGGGCAGGTCCTAGGGGAACTGAGGAGACATACAGCCTGCCTTGTTCCGTCATTAAGGCTATTTCGCCATTGGTGCCCAGATCGGCCAGCACATAGGGACGCTCTGTCTTCTGCCTTTCAAGCCAGAGAAGGCCTGCCGTCACATCCCCGCCCACAAAGGGTCCCAGGAGCGGCGGAATATATACAGGCGGCAGACCGGCAATTTCTGCCATCTCATTCCCCTGCATTGACAAACTGTAGGGAGACGCGGCAAGCCCGTGCACATCACGTCCAGCAAATATTTCGGTCATGGCAGAATTTGCAGCTACGGCCAGGCAGGAGACCTTTGCGCCCGGCACTCCGGCAAGGCTCTCTGCAAAGGCTGAGCGCACCATTCCTGCAAGGACAGCGGCTCCTTCAGGCTCAAGAGCTCTGGCAATGCGCGAGACGACATCGGCGCCAGCCCCTGCCTGCGGATTGAGCATCTCCCCCTCAGCCATGATTTTGCCGTCTTTTTCCTGTATAAGACGCCAGGCTATGGAAGTTGTCCCGAGATCTGCCGCCATGACGCAGGGCTCATGACCATTGGTATTTGCGGCAGCATGTATCCTGCATGACGTATGACCTGCTACTGCAGGCTTAGGCAGTTCCAGATGCACATCGCCTGCCGCATCGTCAGGAAGACGGCAGTGGCAGGCAAGACGCCAGCCAAGTGCTGCAGCCTCTTCTCCCAGCCTTTCCAGATCCTCGGCACAGGCTGCAGGAGCATGAGACATAAAGCGTACCCTGCAGTTGCCGCAGCGCCCCAGGCCGGTGCACAGGGGCAATGGATCCGCCTCTCCTGAAAGCCATATGGCCTCAAGAAGCGATGCCCCTTGTTTCCAGGGCACTATGCTGGTTCCCTCTTCCCCAAGCCACGGTCTGTGAAGAACAATGCGCACCTTAAACAATATCCCCTTCTGTGCCGCTATGACGCAGCCTCTTGGGCACAGCTGATTTGGCACAGTTAATGCTTGATTATAATACCAGCCACCCAGCCACACCAGGCAGCCACTCCCAAGGAGACGTATCCCGTGTCATCTGCTAAAGACCTTTTAAGCCAGGAAGAGCTTGATTTCCTCCTGTCCCCTGCTGACAGCGGGGAACAGGACACAGGACAGGCCGTGGCCGGCAGGTCTGAGGATGATGACGATTTCTTTAACGATGAAAAGCCAGATACAGATAATACGGGAATCGGCATTCAAAAAAATGACACTGACACCACGTTCCAGGACGGCAGTTCATCCCTGCAGGAGTCTGTCCTGACAGAACGTGTTTTTGCCACTCTTTTTGAAAGGGAACTGACAAAAAATACGGATGCCTATATAGCACTAGAATATAAGGACACTCTCCATATGACGTATGGAGCGTTCCAGGCATCCCTGCAGGAACCTGCCTGTTTTGCCCTGCTGGACGCAAAGCCTGCGCCAGGAAGAATGCTCTTCTATTGCCCGCCTGACATCACGCAGGCCATGAGCGATGTCAGCCTTGGGACATATCCTCCCTGCCAGATAAAACGCTGCCCCACGGCACTGGACAACATGCTTGTCCAGAGGCTTATACGCTCCCTGCCTGACTGTATAGCCATGGCCTGGAATCTGCCATACTGCGATCTCAGGCGTCATACGACACACAAAAGTGACATTTTTCTGACAGAAAACCAGAACAATGTGCGCATTGCTTCCTTTGTCATGCTTATTGAAAACGTTCGCAATAATATTTATCTGGCCTGGGAAGACTGACCTCAGAGACAGGAAACCATTCTTCATCATAGGCAATAGCTTTAAGCGTCAGCCCGCCGGCAGGCGCAGTGGGTGCCGGCACATCCTTCCTGGAACCTTTTGCTATAAAGCCGGGGATATCTTCTGCCTGGATTTTGCCGCGCCCTATTTCGGCCAGAAGGCCTGCCATATTGCGGACCATCTGCTTGAGAAAGCCTGTACCTGTCACTTCCAGCACCTGCATGGGAAGAAAGTCCGGCTTAAAGCTGTATTCGCATAATGCCACTTCGGGCAGCGACCGCACTGTGTTTTCCCTCTCGGCTCCTGCATTTGCCAGAAAGGCATAGTCCTGCCGGCCTCCAAGATACTTCAGGGCGCCGCACATCTTTTCCCTGTCCAGAGGACCGCACTGCCATACAAAGGGGATGAGCCTCGGGGGAATGGCGCTTCTGTCCTGCCAGAACTGATACCTGTACGTCTTTTTATGCGGCGAAAAGCGGGAGTGAAAGGCATCAGCAACATGGTATACGGCATAGACACGCACAGCATCCGGCAAAAGGCAGTTCAGGGAATGCCTCATGTCGTGCAGCCTGGCATAGCGCTCATCGGGGAAGTCACAGTGGCAGATCTGTGCCTCGGCATGGACGCCGGCATCGGTCCTTCCTGCGCCATGAACACGGATATCTGAACCTGCCAGGCGGCTCAAGGCGTGCTCAAGCAGCCCCTGCACCGTATGCATGGCCTGGTCGGCTGCCTGTATCTGCCAGCCATATAACGTTGTTCCCACATAGGCCACTTTTAAGCAGAGGCGCATCAATTTCCCCTGCTGCGCCAGGCTGCATGATTGACAGGCCCTGGTCCTTTGCCAGGGTTTACGCTGTTTTCCAGGGCACAATGCAGAAAATTCTGGGCCCTGAGCACAGCATCCTCCAGAGAAAGCCCCTCGCCAAGCCCTGAGGCAATAGCCGAAGATAAGGTGCAGCCAGTGCCGTGCGTATTCTCAGTCCTGACCAGAGCCTGCGGAAGATGCAGGCTTTTCTGTCCCGGGCGTACAAGGACATCGGTGATGCCATCGCCATCTGGCCTGTGCCCGCCCTTGACCAGCACGGCAGAAGGTCCCAGATCCAATATTTTGCGGCCTGCCTTTTCCTGATCATCAAGGCTGTGTATGCTCATTCCGGAAAGCATTTCAGCCTCAGGAATATTGGGCGTGACAAGGACTGCCAGAGGCAGAAGCTCGCCTACAAGCGCCTCCACGGCGCTTGTCTCAAGAAGCCTGCTGCCGCTGGTTGCCACAGAGACAGGATCAACGACCAGCGGGAAAGCATGGTCCTTCAGGAATAAGGCCACAGCGTGAATAATACCCGCATTAAACAGCATGCCGGTCTTTGCCGCATGGATATGAAAGCCGTCAGCGACAGTTTTCAGCTGCAGAAGGACAAAATCAGGCGAGGCAGGGAATATGCCGGTCACGCCCATGCCGTTTTGTGCCGTAAGGGCCGTTATGGCGCTCATGCCATAGCACCCCATGGCCATGATTGTCTTAAGATCTGCCTGAATGCCTGCACCGCCGCCTGAGTCAGATCCGGCTATAGTAAGAATATTGACAGTTCTCTCGTCCATCGACACAAAAACCTCCGGGAAAAGCGTTCTTTCCCACCCTTGTACCCATGCAGGCACCATGAGGCAAGAGGGGCAGAAAGCAGTTCCAGTATACAGCAATCTTGATAAATTTCCCGTCCGCAAGGCCGGCAAGTGTTTCTTTTGCTACATATAGCTGATATTATGAACGCCGACAAAGGGACAACAGAAACGTCCTGCCCTTTTGGACATGTCCTTATATGGCTGCGTTCCGTCTGCCATAATTTTTGCTGACGTCAGGCTGTCTGTATAACAGCCGTTTTTGTTCCCTTGGTCCCAAGGAGGCTGCATGCGCCGTTTTTACCAGGAAAGCTGGCAGGGAATACCATTTACCCATTTTACGCAGACACATTTCTTTCATCTTGCCGATGCCAAATTTTACTCTGTCTTCTATGAAGAGCTCTTCAGAAGGTATCAGAACTGGGATGATCTGCCAGAAACATGGCGTAAGAACAAGACTGCCGATGCAGTGTGGCTTGCGGAACGAATCAAGACTCATCAGAAAGACGAGTCCCACTCTTTGCGTGTGCTCTCCATCGGCAGCGGCGTCGGCTATATGGAACGCATGCTCATTCGCGAAATGCGCGGCAGCATTGAACTCTATGTCAATGAGCCAAGCACAGTCTGCATGAAATGGCTGCGACGCCTCATTCCCTCTGACAAAATTTTTATAGGCCTGCCTCCTGGCTGTCTCTCGCCCGACATCACCTACGATGTCATCTACCTGTCAGCTGTAGATTACGGCATTCCCCAGGCCCAGCTTGAGCATACGCTGGACATGCTGCGCTTCCTTCTGCGTCCCGGAGGAGAAATTATCTGCCTGTCTGCCTCCCTGCTTAAAGAAGAGAATCTCCTGGCCAGCTTTGTCAATTTTGCAAAGAACATTCTCAGGGGCATGCTGCATTATCTGGGCATCCGCCGCCAGCAGTTCTGGGGTTGGCGCCGCACCAAATCGGAATACAGGCAGCTTTTCCGCAACTGCGGCTATAAAAACATAGAAGACGGCATACTGGATGACGGCTTCAAAACCTACTGGATTTGCGGCAACACCGGAGACGGCTTCCAGGTCCAGGCCTCAGACGAGACCGAAGCGCCCAAAGAGCAGAACTAAACGCCGTGAGGCACATGGGGAAAGCTTCAGGATGCCTTTCCCCACAAGCCGGTGCTCTAGACACCAGCTGACGACAGGGAGAACAACACTATGAATCAGGACGCATGCTCCTCTGCCAAGGCCATATCTTCACTGCTGGCACGAGCCAGGCGCATTGCCATCATAGGTGCCAAGGATGTTCCGGGACAGCCTGTTGATAAGGTTGGCAGATACCTCATCGATCAGGGCTTTGACGTCATTCCTGTCCATCCCAAGCGCAAGACAGTCTGGGGCCTGCCCGCACATCCCAGCATAAAAGAAGTGGAACAGGCGGATATCGTCGTTCTTTTCAGGGCTCCGCAATATTGCGAAGAACATGCCCGTGAAGTTCTTGAGATGAAAAAGAGGCCGCTCTGCTTCTGGATGCAGGAAGGGATACATAGTGCCGGGGCCAAAAGTCTTATGGAAGCAGAAGGCATTATGGTCGTGGAAGACAAATGCATCTATGTGGAACACCATGCGGAACAGCAGAAGGCCGCAGGGAGGGAAGAAAATGCCTGATCACTGTCAGAATGCAGCAGGACCGGTTGTGGCTGCTCCGGTGGATGACTCCCCGGTCTTCACCTGCAAGATGTGCGGCCAGTGCTGCAAGGGAGAAGGCGGCATCGTGGTCAGCCCCTCGGATCTTTTGCGCATAACGCATGCCCTCAGCCTCTCTGCCGAGGAATTTATTGCCAGGTATGGGGAATACCGCCTGGGCAAGCTGCAAATCAGGACTGGCGCAGACGGCGCCTGCATTTTCTTTAAGGAAGGCGAAGGGTGCACAGTACATGCCGGCAAGCCCGATGTCTGCCGCGCCTGGCCTTTTTTCAGGGGCAACATTGTAGACCCTGACAGCCTGGCCATGGCCAAGGAATACTGCCCTGGCATAGATCCGGACTGCACCCATGAGGCCTTCGCCAGGGAAGGACGAAAGTACCTGGAAAAGCATCACCTGCTGGCCCATGACAAGGACAGCGAAGGCTTTGCCGTTATCCTGGACGACTAAGCGGCAAGCAACGCAAAAAAAGAAAAAGCGCAATCCTGCTCTGATAACAGGACTGCGCTTTTATTTTTCAATGTTTCAGGACAAACTGCGTGTTACATGCCGTTCACAGCATCCACAAACTTATTGTACTGGCGGCTGCATTCCTCCCAGCCTGTATTGAGCTCAGTACGGATCGTTTTGTGAAAGGACTCCTTCTGCCCTGTACGGAAGAGGGCAGCCATCTTCGATGCTTCCTTCAGGAAATGGCGGTAGTACATCTCAGGAGTGCCGGCTATGGGAAAGGGCAGCCTGTCAGCAGTGGTTATTTTTTCTTCCAGCTCTGCCAGGGGCGCATCCATCTTGTCCGGGTCTGGTTCAGACAGGGAGATGGCGTCTGCCTGCTTGTGAATCAGACTGGCTATGTCCAGGGCAATGAGCACATGGTCCTTCAGGGGATGGCCTTTTAACAGGATATTCTGGGCCTCAAGGGAAGCCTTGTCCAGAACTTCCCTGTAGGCAACCACAGCCTCAGCATAGCTCTTCATATGCCCGCCAATCTGCTTGGTCAGCTCATCTCCCCTGGCACCGTTATCGACGATTTCAGGGTCAGCGACATAGGCGCAGAGCTTGTCATAGTCCTGGCGCATGGCCGTGCGCTGCTCGTCCATTTTCTCCAGGCTGGCGTTGAGGGACTTTGCCTCTTCCTCGGAAAATACATCCTTGGGAACAGCAAGCTGCTTGCGCAGGCAGCTTGCGCCCTGCTTGTCGCCTATGACAAAGGCATCAAACTCCTGCTTGTAGAGAAGAACGCCTGCCATAATCCGAGCAGGCTCCTGCCCGCACGGGGTAGCAAAAGCCTTGTCCGTCTGGTTGGCATATTCCACAACAAGCACTGCCCTGGCCTGTTCCTGCTCTGAGGCCGGCTTTTCAGGTTCAGACAGCGCATAGCTTTTTTGCTGATCCTCAGGCTTTTCAGGGGCCTTGGGCGTCTCTGCTGTCAGTGGAGCCTCTGTTTTGGAAGACTCACTGGCAGCACCCTTCTCCTCATCCTTCTTGCAGCCTGCAAAGGCAAGGCAGAGCACAAGAGCACAAAGAAGGCACAAAAGCCTGCCGCATATTTTCTGAGCAAGGACCTTACGCATGTTCGGCAATCCAGTCGTTGAGGCCGGTCAGGGTCTCGCCCCAGGGGAAAAGGCCGTCATTTTTCAGTTCCGGACCGCAGCCATAGAACAGTGTTCCCACTTTCTCTGCGGCATCCCTGTCCGTTGAGGCATCTCCCACCATGAGGACATCGGCCGGATCCTGCTTCATATCGCGCACGATATTGGCCAGTACCTCGGCTTTTGCCGGCGGAGAGCCAAGGATGCAGTCAAAGAAGCCGTCGAGCCTGCGCAACTTAAGGACCTGCACAAGTTCTTCTGTCGGAGTACCTGAGCACACGCACATGGGCAGGCGCCCCTTCCAGGTGTTCAGAACGTCTTCTATGCCTTCAATCAGAGGGCAGCGCTTGATCTCATCAAGGGAATACTCGGAAAAGAGGCGTCCCCACTCTTTTGACTCTTCCTCCGTGATTTCCTTGCCGAGCACCTCCTGGAAAAACCAGGCAAACTTGCGGTACCTGCTTACGCCGCCATGCGTTTTGTGGAACATGACAAAACGGTCCCTGGCCTCGGCACCATACGGTTCTGCCAGCCTGGCAAAAGCCCTTGTCTTGGTAGGCACGCTGTCCAAAATGACGCCGTCACAGTCGAAAACAAGACATTTCAATGACATACTGTTTCTCCAAAGCGATACTCTGAGGCATTGCCTTTCTGCCTGACTCTACCCTCTGTGGCCTATGACCCTGGCAGGAACCCCTGCCACAATGACATAGGGTGCCACGTCATGGGTCACCACGGCACCGGCTCCGACAACAGCGCCCCTGCCTATGGTTACATCAGGCGTAATCACGCAGTTGGCCCCTATCCAGACATCGTCCTCTATAACGATGGTGCCGGATACATGCCCCTGCTCAATCATGGGAATATCCGTCCTGTCAATGCGGTGATTGGAGCAGCGCAGGACAGATCCCATGCCGACGGCCGTTCCGGCACCAATGGTAATGGTTCCGTCATCGGCCCCCACATGCACATTGGGAGAAAGGGAGACACGGTCGCCAAGTTTCAGGACACCGTTTTGTGCTGTCAGGAAACAGTGGCGGCCGATACGAACGCCATCGCCAAGGGACATGGATCCCAGCCCTATAAGCTCAACGCCTGTGGCAATGCGTACCTTGCCGCAGGAAGCAAAAAAAGGCTTCAGGCACAGCCAGCGCAAGGCAGTGCCGGCCTGGGTGGGAATCCAGCCCCAAAGGAAGATCCAAAGCTCACGCAGAGCGGTTCTCAGTCGCGTTGCTATGCTCATCAGCGTCTGTATGTTTCCATAAGGGCATCGCCGGTCATGAGCTTCTCGACACGGGCCAGATCCTCAGGAGTATCAACGCTCCAGGTCTTGAAGGCTGTAGGAACCATCCTCACCTTGCCGCCATGTTCCAGGATACGCATCATATCGACAGACTCGATAATCTCCAGCGGGCTCTCTTCCATGGCATTGAACTCAATAAGGTAGTCCCTGCGGAAGGGAATGATGCAGACCTGCTTGCGCATGGGCACATCTGTCACGCCCTTTTTGCGGGAAGGAATGGGTTCCCTGGAGAAATACAGCGCATCATTGTTGCGGTCCACCACGACCTTGACTTCGTTGGGATCCTCAAATTCCTCAACCGTAGCCATGTCAGCCATCAGGTTGACCACGTTGATGCTGGGATCGTCGAGCATGGGCTTGACGGCATCGTCTATCATCTGGGGCTGCACCATGGGCTCGTCGCCCTGCACCATGACAACGATATCCACGCGCTTGCCGGTCATTTCCTCAATCTTCAGAACGGCTTCGGCTGTTCTTGTGGAACATCTTGTGTGCGTATCAGAGGTCATGATGCACTTTAAGCCGTTCTTTTCGCAGTATTCCTTGATGACATCGTCGCAGGTGGCAACGTAGGTGTCAGTCAGGATGGAGCTTTTTGCTGTACGGAAGGCGACATGGCCGACCATGGGAATGCCGTGAATGGGAGCCAGGGGCTTGCCAGGATAACGGCTGGAGCCCATGCGGGCAGGGATAATGGCAACTATGTTCATGACTTTGTCTCCTGAAATCCTTTTATGTTCAGTCCTAGGCTAATCGTCCGTGGGCACCAGGTAGCCGCCCTCTTCGTTCAGCTCGGGATGCTCGGCCCTGTGCTCTGCTTCCATGACACGCAGTATGCCCTGTCAACTGTCAGGGGCGGTACAAGCTTGCGTCCGATCTTGGGCATGAAGGCATAGGGAGTAATCTGGTAGTGCCCGCTGTTGGGATCATTCTGGTAGCGTATCTCGATATCCTTGCCTAAGATCTCGCCAATCATCTTGAACAGGTCGCCGACACGCATGGGCTGGTTGCCTGTAACAATGATGTTCTGGTTGACATAGGCAGGATCCAGCACTTCCAGGGTCGCCTGGGCGGCATCATCGGCATGGACATACTCGCGCAGCGCCGTGGGGGCACCGTAGTAGGTGATGCACCCTGTGGTCATGGCTTCATGCACAAAGCGGTGTATGGCATTGCGGTTGTCTGCCCTCGGGCCGTACAGGGAGCCGTATCTCAGAATGGTGTACTCAAGGCCGTGCATGGCCTGGTAGTTTTCGATGTAAATTTCGCAGGCCTGCTTGCTGCAGCGGTAAAAGCCGCCGGAACGTCCGTATACGTACAGGGAGCTGGCAAAAACATAGCGTTTGACGTTGTGGCGGCGGCAGGCTTCAAGAGCCATGACATTGCCTACTACATTGAGGCGGGCCGTATCCACGGGACGGTTGTTGGCCTCGCCTATATCGGCAATGCCGGCATAGTTGAAGACAAAGTCGGCATCGGCAACAGCCTTGTCCACAGTCTCCTCGTCCAGGATGCTGCCTACCAGCATCTTCTGCTCGGGCTTGAGCCAGGGAGAGGGATTAAGGTCAACAATGGTCACTTCATGTCCGGCTTCTGTCAGCTTGTCACAGATATGTGACCCCAGAAAGCCGGAACCGCCAAAAACAGTTATTTTCATCCTTCTTCTCCATTCTGAAAAGAACGAAATACAGGCAAAACCAGTTCTGCACCGTGCAGCTTAAGGCTGTTTATCTGGCAGGACGCTCCGCGGACTGCCACAAAAAGACGGTATCAATGCCGTAGGCAATAAAGCGGGCCCCTGATGCTATCTGTGTTTTAAGGGCCTCAGGGTCAGGCTGCACGATATGCAGGCCCATTCTGGCGCCCATGCGCTGGCAGCAGGCATTGATGCGTTCCATCGCTTCCTTGAACTTAGGATGATCGAACTGGCCTGTCAGTCCCATGGATCCGGACAGATCATAGGGTCCTACCATGATGGCATCGAGCCTTGGGTGGGACAATATGGCTTCCAGGTTTTCCACTGCACGGATATGCTCAATCTGGGCTACCAGGAACAGGTCTTTGGCAGTCCCTGTACGGTACTCGTCAAAATTTTTGCCAAAGACATTGGCGCGGCAGTAGCCTACGCCGCGGTTTTCCGCAGGATTTGCGCCCGGCCAGTCCTCAAGCCCGGGGTAGAGGGAAAGGTCAATGGCCTTGTCCAGCTGCTCACGGCTTTCAATCATGGGGAAAATCAGGCCCTGGGCCCCGGCCTCAAGGGCTGCCTTGATATTCTGCTTGGTCGCCTCAGCAAGCCTGGCAAAGGGAACAGCACCGCCGCACTCTATGGCGCGGAAGATATCGGGCAGTCCCTGCCTGCCAAAGGAGCCGTGCTCCATATCCACAGCCACCCAGTCATAGCCGGCTCTTGCCATAAGCTCAGCCACGTCTGCTGAGGGGAGCTGCAACCATGTGCCTACAGTGGCTTTGTCCTGAGCCAGCAGGGCACGTATCTCAGAAATATTTTTCACGTTCAATCTCCTGAAAAATATATCAATTTTCCTGTTCCAGGGCATCAATGACGCCTTGTCCGTACAGAAGGGTTATTTGTCGTTTTCAAAAGACCTGGCCGCATTCAGGTAGTCTTCCTCAGTCGGTCCGCTTTCAGCTTCCTGCTTACCAGAAAGACGGGAGCGGATATAGCCTATCACAATGGGCAGGATCGAAACGAGAATGATGCCATACACAATAAGGCTGAAATTTTTTCTCGCAAATTCCAGATTGCCGAGAAAATACCCGGCAGAGACAATGCTGCCGACCCACAAGATGCAGCCCAATATATTGTAGGCAAAGAAGGTGTGGGGCTTCATCAGGCCGATGCCTGCCACAAAGGGGGCAAAGGTACGCACTATGGGCACAAAGCGGGCCAGCACGATGGCCTTTCCGCCATGGCGCACGTAAAAATCATGGGCCTTGAGCAGGTATTCCCTGCGTATGTATTTTGAATTCCGCTTGAATATGGCCGGTCCCACATGGCGTCCGATAAAGTAGTTGACTGCATCTCCGGATGCGCCTGCCATAAACAGGACAGCCATGCCCTCAAAATACCCCATGGCTCCGGCACCGGCCAGGACGCCGGTTGCAAAGAGGAGGGAGTCGCCAGGCAGGAAGGGGGTGACGACAAGGCCGGTCTCGCAAAAAACGACCACAAACAGGATCAGGTAAATCCAGAGGCCGTACTGCGCCACCAGCTCAAACAAGTGCCTGTCTATATGCAGGATAAAATCAAAAAAAAACTGGATAATATCCATTATCTCCATTCCCATACCTGACATGTCCAAGGACAACCACAACAGGCTCTGACATCCTGTGACTGCCCTTGTACCGCAGCTTGCCTTATGGCACAATACAGCGCCATGAGGAACAAAGACAAACATACCCGGTTTAATGGCATAAAGCAGCTTTCAGCAGCCTTTCCATCGCTGTTTGCCTGTCTCCTCGCAATCATCTGCTACCTTGCAGGCGGCATGGCTTATGCCGAGCCGTACAAAGTTGGCTTCACAGCCTTCAGCAGCTGCGATACGCAGACATGGACAAGAATGGATATTGCCGTCTGGTATCCTACAGAATCGAAAAAAAAAGCATCTACCATCAGGGATATGCCCGTCAGTTTCAGGGCTGTGCGCAAGGCAAAGCCGGCAGAAGGCACCTTCCCGCTCATCCTGATTTCCCATCCCTCGTCAGGCACACGCTTTTCCGCCTATGACACGGCCATGGATCTGGCACAAGAGGGGTATGTGGTTGCCTCTCTCACGCATCCCAAAGACAATCTGGACAATATGCCGCATGCCTTTTCCTGGGAGCTCTTTTCCGGGCGCGTTGCAGACTTGTCCACACTTATAGATACACTCCTTGCAAACGAAACCGTAGCGCATGCCATAGACCCTGAGCGTATCGGAGTTGTCGGCTTTGAAAACGGGGCAACTGCTGCCCTCATCATGGGCGGTGCCCTGCCCTCATGCTCGCAGTGGGCTTCCTACTGCCCCGATACTGCTTCAAGCAGGGATGTGTACTGCAACAGCTGGGCAAAAGCCCGCATCACAACCGAAATCTGCGGCAGGCTGCCCCTTAAAAAGAGCCTTGCCGACAGGCGCATCAAAGCCGTTTGTGCCGTCAAGCCAGGCTTTCCCATGCTTTTCCCTGCCGACTCGCTGCGCTACTTCTACCCGGCACTGCTTCTTGTCACGCCTGATGACGATGCCTCTGAATTTGCCGGCCTGGAGAAACGCTTCCAGCTTCCCCCTGAGCACCTGCGCATGGCTGTCAGGGCAGAAGGAGCCCTGCTGGCTCCCTGCCCTGAAGACCTGGCCTCAGACCTGCCGGCCCTGTGCCTCTCTGTCAAAGAGGACGATCGCCAGGAGCTGCACACGCAGTTCGCAGCAGCACTCATACGGTTCTGCAATACGCATCTGAAATTAAGCGGACCCAAATACATCCCTGAACCGCCGGATCTGACACCGCCGCCCCCGCCCAAGCCTGAGCCGCAGAAGAAAGGCAAAAAATCTTCCGGCAAGAAAAAGGCCAGGCAGTAGCGCTGTACAGTTCATGTTGTGGATGTGCTTACTAAAATGGAATCAGAAAAGGAAAACAGGCAAATATCCATTGAGGAAATGGAGGAAAAACTTTCTGACATAGGTACTTTTATTGAACTTTTGAGGGAAGCAGCAAAGAAGGATCTTCTGAAGCTACCAGAAACATTTTCCGTTGACTGAGGAAGCGGAAGGAGCCTGTTTCCACCGTCCGGCACATTTTTCCACTGCAAGACTGTTTACACGTTCAAAAGGAGAATCTATTATAGGAATACATGTTTTGCCTGCCCTCATAAAAGACAGCAAATATCTTCCTTTTAGAGGCAGCAGGGAAAACTTCCGGATGCCTTGACACCCTTTCCCGGCGTATCTATCTCAGGATGCGATCTGCCATGCAGCACACAGCCGTTGCAGCAAGTACTGCTCAAAAAACTCTATTCCTCTGCAAGCAAAATCTCCTGTCTCTTGCCATACTCTTATGCCTGCCCTTTTTCTGCCTCACCCAGGGAACAAACTCCGAGGCAACTGAGCAGAAAGCAGGCATTTTGCAGTCTGCCCCCAAGGGCTGGGTCTCCATGCCGTCAGGAGCAAGGACAGCCTTTTTTGGCATACACGGCGGAACTGTCCCTGTCAGCCTGCTCGTCACCAATACAGGCACAAGCCTTGTCAGTTTTGTTGGAGAGACAGGCAATGACTTTATGGCGCTGCTTCGCAAGGCCGAGATGCGCTTTCCTTCTTTCCTTTTCAGCAGCAAAACCAATGAGGCACAGTCAGGGCAGCAGGGAGACATACGCACAATCCTCTGCAAAAATACAGAATTCTGCCTGCCTGTTATTTCGCTTTCTGACGACAGCGTCTTCAAGATGACAGCCACCCCCGGCCTGCTGCAGCCGTTTGGATTCTCTGACAGCACAAAAAATATAGAAGGCGATGTCAGCATGCCAAGTTCCGACTCAGGCAGGCTGCGCTACCACATTCTGGTGGACCCGGACTATCTGGATCCGCACGAAAAATAGCAAAAAGCAAAAGAGGACGTTTTCTGATGAAGACGTCCTCTTTTGCTTTTTTTGCTGTACTGATTGTGGCAGTAACGCGCTATACCTGCGATATAACGACTACCACGATAGGATCCCTGTCCAGCACCTTGCGGAAGAACTGGCGCAGGACGCCCCTGATATTGTCCTGCAAAGGCGAGGTGCTCAGGCCGTTCAGGGACTTTTCCACTTCTTCCACGACAAGGCACTTGGCATCGTCGTACATGTATTCAAACTTGTCGTAGACAAAGCCTCTGGAAGTAATGTCCGGACCAGTCAGGATATAGCCTGACTCCTTGTCTGTCACGATGGAGACCACCACCATGCCTTCTTCGCCAAGGATGCGGCGCTCTCTCAGCACAGTACAGCCGACATCGCCTACGCCCTTGCCGTCAACCAGCGTGTAGTCAACAGGAATGGGATCCAGTTTCTCGGCCCCGTCCATGGTCAGCTTCAGCGGATAGCCGTCTTCAAGGATAATAACCTTCTCCTTTTCAACGCCGCAGTCCACTGCCAGGCGGCCATGCTTGATAAGATGGCGGTATTCTCCGTGTACAGGCACAAAATATTCCGGCCGCACGGCAAACATCATGTCGCACAATTCGTCGCGGTGGGCATGTCCTGAGGCGTGTATGGCCAGGACGCTCTCATAGAACACTTCTGCACCCTGGCGGTACATTTCATCAATGAGATGGGTCACGACCCTGCCGTTGCCCGGAATAACACGGGAACTCATGATGACAGTGTCGCCGCTGTGTATGCTCAGCTGCTTATGGCTGCCGAAGGCCATACGGGACAAAGCGCTCATGGGCTCGCCCTGGGCGCCCGTGACAATAATGACCAGCTTGCTGTCTGGCAGATCAGGCACGCTGGCATAGGCATTATGCAGGTCAACAGGTGCCTTCACCAGCCCCAGTTCCGTTGCCGTTTCAATATTGTTGGCCAGGCTGCGGCCGCTTATGACCACTGTCCTGTCGTATTTCTCAGCCAGATCAAAAACTTCCTGTATGCGCTGCAGATGGCTTGAGAACAAGGTTATGATAATCCGCCCCTCGGCATTGGCAAAAATACTGTCCAATGAGGCCTTTACCTCGCGCTCAGTGAGGCTGCGCCCGGCCCTTTCCACATTGGTGGAGTCAGACATGAGCAGGCGCAGGCCTTTTTCTCCTGCAAACTCGCCAAAACGCTTCAGGTTTGTGCCAGTGCCTGAAAGAGGATTGGGATCCAGCTTAAAGTCACCGGTGTGCACTATACGCCCGACAGGAGTCTCTACCCCTAAGGCATAGCCCTGCGGGATGGAATGGCATACTGGGAAAAAGTGGAAATTTAAGTCGCCAATCATCCTGGTCTCATGCGGCAGCACAGGATGAAGCTGGGCAAACTCAAAGATATCGTGTTCCTTCAGCTTGTGCTCAACCAGGGCAAGGGTCAGCGGCGAACCGTAGATATCGACGCCGCGGAGCTCACGCACAATCCATGGCAGTGCGCCTATATGGTCTTCATGACCGTGTGTCAGCACAATGCCAAGCATCTGGTCCTTTACGGCCGTCACGGCTCCAAAGTGCGGTATGACCACATCGACGCCCAGATGCTCATCAGAAGGAAACATCAGGCCGCAGTCTACCATGACTACGCCGCTGGCCGTTTCCCACAGCTGGCAGTTAAGTCCTATTTCTCCCAGGCCACCAAGTGGCGTTATGACAAGTTCCTGTTCTTTCATATTTTTTGCAATTGTATCCTGAGCAATGGTCTAAAGAAGGTCCGGGTGATAATCGCCCATCGCAACATATAAATTGGACAGTGCCGTAAGATAGTCGCCTCTTGCCTGCGTCAGCTGCATCTGGGCACTGAGCAGTTTCGTAGAGGCGTCCAGCACATCAAAATTGGTACCAACTTGTTCCTGGTACTGGGCATAGGCAGCATCGTATGCCTCTTTTGCCTGGGCAACGGTCGTCCTGGCCACGTCTATGCGTTTTTTTGCCTCACGCAGGGCCAGATACTTTTCCTTGACGTCGTACCCGGCATCGAGCATGAGGGCCCTTGCCGAGCTGCGTGCCTTGGCGACCAGCCAGCCGGCCTGTTGATCGGAAAAATAGGTTGTTCCCCACTGGAAAACGTCCCAGGACAGGGTAGCTCCGGCCTCCCATGTTGTTGACCTTGAGGAATTTGTCCCGGCCCTCTGCATATCCGGCGTATTGCCGCTGTTGGTAATGCCGTAATAGGCTTCTATTTTGGGATAGTATCCGCTTTGGGCAATAAGCCTGTCCTTGACTGCCATTTCCACGGCCTTGTAGCCTATATACAAATCAGGACGCATCTTATAGGCACGTTCCAGACAAGAATCAAGGCTCATCTCAAAAGGCGGCGTCACCAGAAGGCCGCTGTAGCTGACAGAGGCAGTCGCAGGCAGGCCTAGCAGGGTATTCAGTTTTGCCTGGGCAGTCTCGGCGCTGTTTTTCAGCGTAATGAGCTCCCGCTCGGCCTCGCCCTTGTCCACCTCAGCCTGCAGGACATCCAGGCGGGGACGCAGGCCGACATCATGGAAGGCAGAGGTAATTGCAAGCTGCTCCTTCAGGCGGGCTACTGATTCCTCCTGGCTGTGCACGTTCTCAAGATAGCACAGATAGCTGATAAACTGCTGCTGCACCTCAGCTGTTGTCTCAAGCTCGGTCTTGCGCAGGGAAGCCTTGTCGCTTTCGGCCTGCAGGGCCTGTTTCTGGTATGTTCCCAGCGTCTTCATGCCGTCAAACAGTATTTGTCTGACTTCAA
>JAUMVQ010000026.1 GCA_030530085.1 Desulfovibrionaceae bacterium
CTTGTCACACCAGGCCTGTCATGGGTAATGGCACGGTTGGAATGGATAAGTCTGTTGAACAGGGTGGATTTGCCGACATTGGGACGTCCTACCAGGACGACCTTGGGAAGACCGTTGGACATAGTGTACAGCTCGTAAAAAGAAGTGGGGTAGTAAACATTTAATAGCGAAGGGACTAGCCTTGCAGATCGCTTTCCAGGGGCGCTGGCATATCCTCTGCCGCAAAGGCTCCGCTCCAGCGGGGCAGGGCTTCATAGGATCTGCCGTCAGGCAGGATGAGGCGTGCCGCATGCAGGTACAGCGTCCGGGCTGTATCCTTCTGGCCGTATTTTGCATCGCCTATGACAGGATAGCCGACAGCGGCCAGCTGGCATCGTATCTGATGGGTGCGCCCTGTCAGGATGCGGACCTGCAGCAGGCTTGCATTTTGCCCATGGCGGACAAGCCTTGCTGAGAGCACGGCTTCCTGCCCATGTCCTGGCTTTTTGTCGGCCACCATGATTTCCCTGCCATTAACGTCATCCTTGTGCAGGTAGTGGCGCAGCACCACCGGGGATGTCTTTTGCCAGAGACCGTGTACCCAGACAAGGTATTCCTTGTGCAGGGCATGCTCGTTGCGCAAGGCATCGTGGGCATATCTCAGGGCAGTATAGGTTTTGGCAACCAGCAGGATGCCTGTTGTATCCCTGTCCAGGCGGTGCACCGGCGTAGGCGTAAAGGCAGCCTTTTCTGCAAACTTCCTGAGCCTGACAGTAACCGCGTCAGCATGCCCTGTCCCAGGATGGACCGGAAGTCCTGCCGGCTTGTAGATGGCATAGTAGTCATCATCCTCGGCAATGATTTCCAGAGGGCCTGCTTCTTCCGGTGCAGCCTGTGGCGTATCCTGCTTTCCCGGATGAGCCCCAAGGCGGACTTCCTGCTTTTTCCTGGCAGTCCGTTCCTGGCTGATCTGGGAGGCAGTCTGGGCCTGTTTGGAAAGAGATCCCGCAAAAGGGGGCAGGCGCACTGCATCACCTGCGCTGATGCGCAGGAAGGGCTGGCAGCGCTTGCCGTTGATGCGGACCTGGCCTGTGCGTATCCAGCGGTGCAGCAGGGGCTGCGGCAGGCTGAGGCGCCGTTCCAGAAGATTCATGAGCTTCTGGCCTGCCTCGGCATCGTCAACGATAAATCCGGCTGAAGCCGGGGTATGCTCGGCCGGACTGCTCATGAGCGGCCCCTTGTCAGAAAAAGGCTGCTCAGGCCGGAAAGAAAACAATTGCCTGAAGGAGGCTTTGTACTGTTCGGATCGTCTAGGTCAGGTAACATTAAAATCCCTTTGCTTGTCTTTTTTCCGCCTTGCTGCGGAAAGGATGGAGGATACAGAAACTGGCAGGCAGTGGGGCCTTAGGGCCTTTTCCTGCCTGCCATCCTGATGGAAAAGTGTTTAGGCAAGTGCCTTGCGCAGCTTTTCAGCCATGGCATTCATTTCGTCCATGCTGTCATATTTGCCCTGCGGCCAGAGGTCAAGCCCGTCATTGGCAAAGCGGGGCACAATGTGCCAGTGGAGGTGGTCGATCATCTGGCCGGCATCACGCCCGTTGTTCTGGACGATGTTGATGCCTGTGCATCCGGTTACTTCCTTGATGGCCCTGGCTACTGTTTTCATGGCTTCCAGGACGTCGCTGCCTATGGATGTGTCAGCGCCGAAAATATCCTGGCAGTGCTTTTTGGGCACAATGAGGGTGTGTCCCTTGCTTGAGGGGTTGAGATCCAGGAAGGCGTAGAGCGTGTCTGTTTCGTATACCTTGCAGGATGGCAGGGTGCCGTTGATAATTTTGCAGAAAATACAGTCGTCCATACTATGCTCCGGAAATTTTGTTCAAAAGACTGCTGCAGCGCAAGCCAAAGGATATGGATCCCAGGATGCGCTGCTTCATATGGGAAAACCTTACATGCGGTGGGCGCCTTTGCCAATACGCCCCGTTTCATGGCGGTTGCGCTGTGCCCTCGCAAAGGAGGAAGGATTTGGCATGTGTATGCGTTCCTTGTGCCTGTCAGCTATTTCCTCTGCACTGAGGCCTGCCTCGCCCACGGGAGCTATGCTGCCTGAGCGCACAAGCTCAAGGCAGGCACAGGCAATCCTTGCGCCCTGGACGTGTTCCAGGACCATGGCCTGCTGGGCTGCGGCACTGCTTTTGGCAAGGTACGTCGGCTCATAGACGGCCACGCGGCTGTTGTTTTCAAAGGTCGGCCCGTAGCTCATGCCAAGGAGTGGCCAGCGCCAGCGCTTGCGTGTCTCGTCATAACGGAAAACGTATATTTCGACGGAATCCATCCTGTCGGTCAGAAGGGCTGCCTTGCGGACATTCTGGGCATCTGTGAATTCAAGCATCATAAATGCCTGGGGGAGCGGGCGGATGGTGTTTTCCTCGTCAAAGAGGCTTGGACGCTTCTGCTCGGTGCGAGCTGCCAGCGCTTCCTCTACAGACTGCTCTGTACCGCATTCATACACTGAGGCCCGTACCATGCGGTTTCTCAGTTCATCCAGTGTTTTCCAGGTAAAATCGCAACCCTGGCGGCGCAGGGGCAGGATGTCCTGTGTCAGCTGATGGATGATAGCCTTATGCCACATGGGTAAAAAACCTCTCTTTTTTGATGAAGTGCAGGAGGGCGTCACGCCTGGGAAATACCATCCCGGGGCTCATGCCCTTTTCCGCCTTATAGCCTTTGAAGGGAGAAAAAGGAAGTTACGTAGCATAAGCCGCAAAAAAGCCTGCAGGTCCGGCCATAAGGGGCACTGCAGGCTGAGTAGTCTAAGGATGAGCTTATTCCTCTCTCCTTTTTTTGGAAATGATGCGTCCTAGGAACTGGCCGGTGCTCTTCATGGCAGTTTTTGTGCTCTCCGTGCCTTTGTGCAGCAGTTCGCCGGCCTTGTTCAGAATACGGCCTTTTTTTCGTGGCTCTGTTTCCTCTTCGGGGTCCGGCCCGGCTGCAGCATCCTTTCCGCCACTTGTGGCAGGGCCTTCGGCAGGGGCCACTTCAGAGGCAGCAATGCTGTCTCTCCTGATTTTTGAGCTGGCAGAAGTCATGGTATCGCCCACAGCGGAGGCAACGGTTTTAACAGCAGAAATAGTGGCTTCTCCCATGGCACCTGCCTTTGCGCCTGCCCCGCTGACGGCAGAAGCAACTGCCCCGCCTACGGCTTCAGCAGCAGATCCTACGCTGGAGACAACGTTGCCTACAGACTTTGCTGCACCTTTTGCAGCATCCTTTGTCTTTTCTACACAGGTGTCTGTAACGGTTTTGCCCATGTTCTTGACCTGACCCTTCAGGCCCACGACGATATCGGTAATGCATTCCTTGGACAGGGCAAGCATGTCCTGCGTGATTTCCTTGGTGGTCGCAGCCCTGCCTCCGGCTTCTTCCAGGGTGGAATACTTGAAGGCATTCTTGGTGATGACGCCGGCCCTGATGCAGAGAAGCCCGTTGGCTGCACCGTCCAGGATGGCAGTGGAAAAGAGATGCATGAAGTTGCCCATGACCGGCAGGCTGGTGGTTGCCATGTGCGGGCCCACGGCCGGGACCAGGGAATTCATGGCCTCGGTCACGGTAGAGGGAATGTCCAGGGCGTCAATGGAAAAGGCGATAAAGGCTGTGGAAGAAACGGTTGTATAGACGCTCCAGATTTCGGCCGGAGTGGGGCGCTGGTTGTATATTTTTGAAATGCGCCAGATCATGCGCGAGAGGGCCACAAAAACAATGATGGCATCCAGGCGTCCGTTTTGTGCCAGCGCAGTGCCAAGAAAGATTTTGCGGCTGTCCTGGCGTATGATTTCCTCTGCCTTCTTGTCCAGGACTTCCAGTGCCTTGCTGACAAACTCAGGATCGCTGTCCTTCAGGCCTTGTTCCCTGACAAGCTTGTTGCTGCGGAGCCTGGCCCGCATTTCGGCAGCAAAGGCATCAAGCTGCTTTTGAGTGGGATTGCTGTGGAGAATCAGCTTGGAACGCCTGGGAGACCATGCCAGAAAAAGCATGACAAAGCCTGCCAGCTCTATGGCGGTCAGGACAAGAAAGACAATGTGCCCTGAGCCAGGCTGCCAGGAAGAGGCAAACTGCATGGCAAAGACATTGAACTGAAAGAAGAGAAAGGCCAGTACCAGAAGGGAGATGATACCGACTATCCTGAGCAGATGCGTAAAACAGTTCATAAGACCCTCATCAGCGTTAGTGCTGGCAAGACGGCGGCATGTTTGTAAGGTTGTAAAAAGTCATGCCCTGTATACCTTAAATAAGAGGCACCCTGCCAGTGTCAAGAACGGCAGCCGTGAGGCTCTCCGCAGACTTAAGGAAGGCCTGGCAGATTTTTCTGCTGCATTTGCCGCAGGGCAGAGCCTTTTCCCTGGAAAACAAATTTTTGCAACATTGCTAAATACAGGCTTTATGGCTACTCTTTCAGCTATGAAAATGACTACTTCTTCTGCCAATATGCCCATGAGCACAGAGCGCCCCCTTTCAGTCCTGGTTACCCTGGACGTGGAGGAAGAGGGTCTCTTTTCTGGCCGCTACCGGCGCCGCAATCCTCCGGTTACAAATGTGGCCTGCCTGCGCCGCCTGTCTGCATTGTCTGACAATCTGGGCTTTCCCCTGACACTGCTCTGCTCCCATGCCGTCCTGACCGACACTAAGGCCTGCCTGGTGCTGGAAGAGATGCGCGACAGGCATGGCGCTGAAATCGGCGCCCATCTGCACCACTGGAGCACGCCGCCCTTTGAAAGCAATGATATGTACTGCCAGGGCGTTCCGGAACGCACGGACAAGCTGGACAGGGATCGTCTCTTTAACCGCCTGAGATCGCTTCTTGAGGCAGGGGAGGTTTTTCAGGGAGCCCCGCTCACCAGCTTCCGCATGGGGCGCTGGGATCTGAAAAATTCCCTTTTCCCTCTGCTCAGTGAAATGGGCATCCTGGTGGACAGCTCCATATGCCCTCTGCGCGCCTTTGAAGGCGGCGCAGACCACTTCCTGGCGCCAGGCCAGCCATACTGGCCCCTTGGCAGAAAAACGCCTCTGCTGGAAATTCCGATTACGCAGATTCCCCTGCTGGGCGTCCTTCCCGGCCTCTGGCAGAAATGCACGGCCGGCACTCCCTTCCTGGACAAGTTCCATTTCCTGGCGGCTGTCAGCGGCAACCCCTTCTGGCACAATGACTTTGCCATGCGGTTGTGCGTGCAGCTTCTGCGCCTGAGGCAGAGCGATGTTTTGTGCGTGTTCTGGCATTCCAGCGAAATGATGCCCGGCGGCTCTCCCCATGTTCCAAACGAGGCGGCAGCGGAGAAGGTGCTGAAAAGGATATACACATTTTTTGGCTGGCTGAGGGACCATGTGCCCTGCAGGGGTGTGACGATGACGCAGTTCTATCATGAGGTTATGGCCTCTGAGAACGGCCTTCACCCCGTGTATCCGTCAAGAGACGAGGCAGGCGCACTGCCAGGCGACTGGTAGTGTCCCTTTGTGCCGGCTGCCTGATGGCTGGGGTGTGTCATGCACAATGATGATGCCGGAGCCCGGAACATATTGTCCCTTATGGGGCGGCCTTTAGGCAGATGCCTGATAGCGGCCGAAAAAGCGCTGGTACGCATGGCTCTTTGCGGCTGGCCGGAGCGCGGTGCTTCTGTCATGGAAGTAAACTGCGGGCCAGGGCAGCTGCAGCCCGTCCTCTCTGACATGGGCTTTGATGCCTACGGGTGCGAAGCCATGCCCTTGCTGCGGCAGGCCTTTGCCAGCAATCTCAGTGCCAGGTATTCAGCAGAGCCGGCCCATGCTGATCTGCTTCCCTATGACGATGGCTGCTTTGACTGGACGCTCGTGCATCTTGAATGGACAGGCTGTGAGGAAAGCCTGGCAAAGGTTCTGGCCGAGGCAAGGCGCATTTCGCGCAGCGGCATGGCGGTATTGTACTGGAACAGGTACTCCCTTGGGGCCATGGAAAAGCGTTTTCCCTTGTCTCCCCTTTCCGGCTGGGCAGTGAAACGTGTGCTGCAGGAATTTTGTCCCGCAGGCATTGACAGGTTCAGCGCCCTGGCCCTGCCATGGCGCTACTGGAGAAAGGGCAGGGCCAAGGCTGATTCTTTGTCCGCCAGGGCCGCAGCCTGGCTGTGCAGGGCCTTGAACGAGCCCCATTGCTGGGGGCTCGGGTCCATAGGCCTTGTCAGGGCGGAGTTTTCGCCGCCCAAGTCCATGACTGCCAGACCGCTCAGAATAGAAATGCTCTGCCCGCAGCGCAAGGAACTGGCCCTGGCAGAGCAGTCCAGGCAAAGCCAGCCCCTTTTCCCGTATAAGGATGCTCCGTGCGGCAAGCCGGCATGCGGAACTACAAAGGCTGGCAGCAGACCTGAAAAGAGTGAAATATCTCTTTGACTGAAATATATTTTTGGTTACAATTCCCTCTCGACAAAAGATATTCTCTTCCCATGACGGCGCATTGGTGGCATGTTCTGCCTTACTGCCAAGGAGGATTTGCATGAAACAACTAAGTCGCTCCATCCATCTTTCCGTTCATATCCATAAGGATCCTGATGCCATGGCCGAGCGCGCAGCCCACATCCTGGCCGCTGCCTGCGATGAGGCCATTTCCGAGCGCGGATGCTTCAGGATTGCCATTTCTGGCGGAAAGACCCCTATTCCTCTTTTCCGCCTGCTGACCCGCAGGGACTGGACCGCCGCCCTGCCGTGGGACAAAATTTCTGTTTTCTGGGCCGATGAACGTTGCGTATCCCCTGACCATCCTGACAGCAACTACGGTATGGCGCACAAGGAACTGCTGAGCTATGTGCCCTGTACACAGTTTTACCGCATGCGCGGGGATCTCGATCCTGAAAAGGCTGCCCTGGACTATGAAGAAATCCTGATGAAGGAGTTTATGCTCAAGGAAGGGGAAATTCCCCGCTTTGACATGATACTGCTGGGCATGGGCGACGACGGCCACACTGCGTCCCTCTTTCCCAATTCCCCCGGGCTGTATGCCGGTGACCGCCTTGTCATCGACCAGTATGTGCCCGAGAGAAAGGCTGACCGCCTGACCATGACGTTGCCGGTGCTGAACAATGCACGCTGCTGCATGTTCCTTGTGACCGGCAAGGAAAAGCACGCTGTGTTGCAGAAGGCCCTTAACCTGCTGGACAAGCCCGAACTGCCTGCGCAGCTGGTACGTCCTGCCGTAGGCGATCTTATCTGGGTTGTGGACGAGGATGCCGCCACCGGCGGAGAGTAGTTTTTTCTGCCTTATAATACGGGGAGGGATGCTTCTTCTCTGCATCCTTCCTGCCCGTCATAAACAAGTATCAAAAATGCTTATAAAAAGGCGCTGTGCCCATCATGGGTACAGCGTCTTTACTTTTGCCCGGCTATTATCTGCAGCTTTTCCGTGTCCAGTACCGTTACCTGCCTGCCATGCAGGGTAATCAGATGGTCGCTGACAAAGCGTGACAGCACCCTGGACAATGTCTCCCTGGTTACGCCCAGCATGTTTGCCATTTCTGCACGGGAGACCTTGAGAATAACTGACGTGCTGTCTTCGATGAAAACCCTGTGCAGTATATAGCGGCTGATGCGCTGGGAGGCAGTAACTCCCTGCATGCTGAGCTTTTTGATGCACATGCGGTTTCTGAGAGCCAGTATGCCCAAAAGGCAGACCCCAAGACCGGCATCGCCCTGTACGGCTTCATGCAGGTTTTTTCTCTGTATGCGCAGGACAAGGCACTGTTCCAGGGCCTGGGCTGTGGCAGGCCAGTGCTTTTGCCTGAACATGCAGGATTCGCCGATAGTGCTGCCGTCTGAGACGATGTGGATGATATGTTCCTTGCCGCTGCTCTGCCTGTGTATGACCTTGACCAGGCCCCTGATGATGACAAAGAAGAATGAAGCCTCGTCTCCTTCCTGGGCAAGCAGTTCCTGGGACTGGATTTCCCCAAGGTCTGCCGTGGAGACAAGGTGAAGCAGCGTGCTGTCATCGACGCCATCGAATACCTTTGTCCGCTTGAGCTGCATGAGTCTGGCCTGTGGCTGGCAGTCTATAATACGCATGTATCTCCTCTTGTATCGCATTGCCTGTGTATCAGCTGGCAGGCAAAAACGTTTCGTCCAAAAAAAAGCATGCTGCGGTACGCAGGCTCTACAGCCTCTTTATACTGACCGCTAATGATATTCACTATCAGATAGAAGAAGAACAGACAACATAAAGACAGACAGTTTGCAGGCAATGCCATGGCGCCAATGGCGTATTGCGGCTGGCTGATGCCTGCAGAAAAGGGCGGGTACATGATATCAGAAGCAATTTAGAACTTCCAGGTAAAGCCTGCATTGAGGCTGTGGTTGGTCTCATGCCTTGCACACTGGATGCCGTAGTTGAGCCCGATGGCAAAATTGCCTATTTCGGCCTGGATGCCAGCCCTGCCGGTATAGCTCACAGTGTCCATGATGCGCGTGGCGCTGCCAGCGACGGGAAAAACTATGCCATGACAGACGCAGCCTGGCCGGACGCAGGCTTTCAAGGACGGCAGGGCGTACAGAACAGTGCAGCAAGATGCCGTGAAAGGCTTGCAGGGAAGGAACACGTGCGGGTATAGTACTTCTCAGCAAAATTGTATCCCTCATGCCGGCAAGCACGGCAGATCCCTTAGAGCAACTGCCTTATGAGCAGCCTTGCAGGTAACTGCCCCATATATTTGCCGCTATGTCCAGAGATGCTTGCAGAGATGCTTGTGTCAGCAGGAAGGCTTTTGTGAAAATACTGCTTCTTCTTTTGTTTTTTGTCTTCGGTCCGGCTGCCGCTGTGTCGGCAGATACGGTGAAGAACGACTATTTTTCCGTGGATGTCCCCAGTGACTGGCAGCTTCTGCAGGATGACAACGACAATGCCATTGCTCTGTCAGTCTATGCCACAAAGAACAGGGACTCTATTGTGACGACCGTTGTTGGCTCTAACGGCAGGGCCGACGTGGCCACCATACTCAAGAGCTTTGCCCAGCAGTACAAGGCAGCGGAAAGCTTTGTCAGAAAAGACGGGCAGGGCGTGTTCATCTTTAAAAGCTACGACGGCATGGACAGCACTGGATACGTAACTGTCAGCGACCGCATGTATATGGTAGTCACTGTGTCAGGCAACATGCGCAAGGCCAGGAACTTTCTGAAGAGCTTTCAGAGCGCGGAGTATGCCGATCTTCTGCCCAAGCTGTAGAAGACAGTCCGTCCGGGACATATTTTTTAAGAGAGGGGGCTCCTGGCTCCCTCTTTTTTGTGCCAGGAGAGCGGTATATCGGACAGCGGCATAGCCCCCTGCAGGTGAAGTTTGCCAGGCGAAAAAGCGCCTTCGGGCGGGGCATAAGAAAAAAAGATAGTTTTTTTTGATTTTTTTGTTGACAGAAAGCAGTGCTGAGCGTAGAAGACTTTTTGTTCGTTCCCCAATAGCTCAATCGGCAGAGCGGGTGACTGTTAATCACTAGGTTGGCGGTTCAAGTCCGTCTTGGGGAGCCACTTCAAAAAAAGAAGAAAGGTCAGAATTTCGATTCTGGCCTTTTTTTTGTTTTTGCCTGATTTTTGCAGGACGTTTGCCGTACTTTGCCGGATCGGGCATATCTGGTCCTGCCCAGATACATGTACTGCGGGACCGCCAGAAAAAGGCACAAAAAAAGGCGGATGCAGTGCATCCGCCAGTATCAGGCATTATGAGGGAAGGCCTTACGCAGCAGGCAGGCTTTTCGAGGCTTAAGTTAGGCCTCTCTGCGTTCCCTGGCCATGTTTTTTTCTTCCTTGCCTGTCATATGCTCAACGGCAAAGTCCAGAATGAGCATGATGGGGAAGAAATGCTTCATCTCGTGGGCAAACATCTCGTCCTGCCCCGGGGCCAGCTGGTCGCAGAAGCGGGTGATGATCTGCTTGCGTTTTTCCTCGTCGGCAACGAGGGAGATGCGTCCGAAGGCGATGACGCTGCGGTATCTGGTGGTAAGGTGGGGCGCGTCGATATCGTGCTTGTCCACAATGCAGAAGGAAGCCTTGTCTGAGTTTTTCAGGGCATCTGCCTTATGGCCTTCCACAGAACAGTGAAAGTAGATATGTCCGTCTTCGGCGATATAGTTGAGCGGGACGGAGTAGGGATAGCCGTCGTCCCCGAGCAGGGCAAGAACGCCGTAGGAATTGCCGGCGAGCACCTCTTTACAGGCTTCATCGGGCAGCTGCTGCCCTTTCCTGCGCATTGTACGAAACATAAGTGACTCCTTTATAGCGGAAATTTTAAACGGAAATGAAAAAAATCCGGCTGGGTGCATCAGGGTACTCATCGCCCGGCAGGGGTCAAGCCCTGTCTTGAGGGCAAAAGCCAGCCTTTTGTTTTGTGCTTGCGTTCTAAGGGGGCTGAACATACAATTGCCAACTTGCCGTACAGTATACTGGCCATTTTTTTCAACAGTGAAGCGCATGGAGGTGCTATGGCACTGCGTATTGTCTTTCTCCTTGAAGATCTGTGCTTTGGCGGGACGCAGAGACAGACATTGCAGCTGGCACTGCGTCTGGACCGCAGCCGCTTTGAGCCCGTACTGCTGACCCTGACAGGAGAGACGGATCTGGATGAAGAAGCAAGGTCAGGCGGCCTTGAGATACATTATATGAATACGGGCCGGTCCGTGGACTGGCTGTTCTTTATACGCCTCTACAGGACACTGCGTGCCCTCAATGCCGATGTCCTGGTTCCCTGTACTGCCCTGCCCAATATCTGGGGACGCATCTGGGGCAGGCTGCTCAAAAAACAGTGCGGCAGGCCAAGAGGAGTAGTGGGCACAGTGCGCGGGGGTGGTGCCCCGAAGCGCCAGTATGAGAAGTGGCTGTGGCGCCTCTGCGACCATATGGTCTGCAATTCTCTGGCCCTGCAGGATGTCCTGAAAGGGCTAGGCGTGCCTTCATCCCTTGTGACCTGCATACCCAACGGTGTTGATACAGAGCGCTTTATGCCGGGGCCTGTCTCTCTTCAGGAAAGGGAAAATCTCATCGTGTGCGTGGCAAGGCTCTGCGAGGACAAGGACCAGGCAACCCTTATTCATGCCTTTGAGCAGGTGTGCGGTCGTATTCCCGATGCAAGGCTCCGTTTTGTGGGCGACGGCCCGTGGGAAGACAAGGTACGCAGTTGCGCTGCAGCATCACCGGCTCATGGCCGCATTGAATTTGTGGCCGGAACCCAGGACGTGCGGCCGCATCTGCATGAGGCAAAAATATTTGCCCTGTCCTCTGTCAGGGAAGGGCAGCCCAACGTGCTGCTGGAGGCCATGACCTGCGGCCTGCCGATCTGCGCCACAGCAGTCGGCGGAATACCTGCCATGATTGCGCAGCCTGCCAACGGCCTGCTCTCTGCCCCTTCTGACAGCAAGGGCATGGCAGACAACATAGTGCAGCTTTTAGAGGATGAGCGCCTAGTACTCTCTATGAGCGATGCAAACCGTGCCAGGGCTGTCCGTGACTTTTCCTTTGACGCCATGGTATCTGCCCATGAGACTATTTTTGAGCAACTTTGTGCGGAGTAGCAGCGTGCTTTTCCTTCCCCTTCTTGCAATACTGGCGCTTGGGACGTGCCCTCTGCAGGCTGAAGCCGCAAAAGCCGGCCCGCAAGGGCAGGAGGAGACTACGGAACTCTGGACAGGATCCATCCTGACAGCCACCTTCAGGGCCGGCGTCTGCACCAAAAAGGATGGTACAGCCCGCGGCGTCTTGTATCTCACCCACGCCAACGGCAACACGGACGTCTATCACGTCTACGGCCATAAAAAGGACAACCTTTTTGAGCTTTCGCACAGTTCAGGCCATTCAGGGCAGATCAGGGAGTCTGAGGACGGCTCCCTCAAGGGTATTGTGCGTATCAAGAACAAGTACAAATTCAACGTCAAGGGCCGCAGCCAGCTGCATGTGCAGCTGACTGACGACTGTGCACCGCTCCGTTAGGAGGTCAACATGTGGTTTCTTTTTCTTCTGCTCTTTGTGGCCGTGCCAGGCCTGCTTTTTTATCTGGCAAAACAGGGCAAGAAACTGCGTGCCAGGGCCGCAGAGCTTCCCCCTGTCTGTGCCAGCTGGCCGTCTGTCGGCCTTGTGATTCCCTGCTGCGGCACGCATCCCGACATGGAAAGGGCCCTGCGTTCCCTGCTTGAGCAGCAGTATGGCGGCACAATGCGCTGCTGCCTTGTGACAGCCACGGACGATGAGCCGGCAGCTGATCTGGTCAGGCGCCTTGCAGACTCGTATGACCATGTAACCCATGTCATTGCCGGCATGGCAGAAGGCTGCGGGCAGAAAAACCATAATTCCCTGGCAGCAGTGCAGGAACTTGGTGACAGCGTTGACGTCTACGCCTTCTGCGACAGCACGCATATGGCATCGCCTGACTTTCTGAGCCGCCTTATTGCTCCCATAGCGACGGGCAAAGGCGTCTTTTCCACAGGCTACCATGAGGTTGTGCCCAAGGATAAGGAGCCTGTGACCCTGGCCTACGCCTTCTGCGTCTTGTGCATGCGCATCCTGCAGGGGCTTGCGAAATTTACGCAGCCCTGGGGCGGGGCCATGGCCATAGAGCACCGCTCCTTCCATGATCTTGGCATAGGAACGTTCTGGGCCGACAATGTCGTGGATGACTGCTCCCTGACAACGTTCTTGCAGGAGCGTTCAGTACACGTCTGCCTCAGCCCCGGCGCCCTTTTGCGCACCAATGCCGAGCATCACAAATTTTCTGTCTGGACTGCCTGGCTTGAGAGGCAGATTCTCTTTTTGAAGTTCTGCGTGCCCTTGCAGTGGGTTCTTTTGGGCGTGGTCATTGCCATCATGGCAATTGTGCCGCCCTGTGCCCTGCTGTGCCTCCTTGGCGGCATCACCGGACTGCTCAAGGCCGGCTGGCTTGTCATGGCCTGCCTTAGCATTGCAGCCACAGGCGTGGCCCTTTCCTGCCTGCGCCCCCTGATGGCCCACCATATCCCGCTTGTGCGCCTTATGTGTGCCTTTTTCCTGATGCTTGGCATGGCTTTTGCTACCTTTGTAAAGACCATACCTGCCAGGGGCATACTCTGGCACGGCATATGGTATACAGTGGGGCGTGCGGGCAAGGTAACGTCCATTGTGCGCAAGTAGCCTTTTGACAGGCTGTCTTCCGATGGCATAAAAAAATTAATGCGGAATACCTGTTCCGCCCATGTGACAGAACAAAAGGACGCCGGCACGGACAGGCTGCCGGCGGAACATGGGGCAGCACCCGAACAATGATATCCTATTCCGACTTGGTACGCGTCTCCCTGCGCCAGGTTACGCGCCAGAAAAGCTATGGCGTTATTATTTCCATTGCACTTGGCATTACCGCCTTTATTACCCTTGCCGTGCTCGGCCAGGAAATACGCTACAAGGTGGGCCAGGATATGGTGCTCATGGGCGGCGTCAATGTTATCAACGTCACTATGGAGGACAGGCAGTTCCCGGGACAGCCTGTGCGTGAATTTTACCCGGAGAGCATTGCAGCCATAGAAAAGCTGCCTGGCGTGGAACTGGTGAGCCGCAATATCCGTAACGGCAAATATTACAACCTCAAGGCAGGCGAACGCACGCTGGGCACCCTTATATACGGAAACGACGCTTCCTTTGTCTCTCTCTTTTCAGCTGATGTGCTGGCCGGAGAACCCATAAGCCAGGAAGACGTTGACAGGCACCGTCGTGTCTGCATGCTGGGCCGCGAGCTGGCCGTTGACCTGTTCGGCTCTGAGCAGCAGGCCCTGGGCAAGCTGCTTTTCCTTGACCAGGATGTCCTTGAGGTAAAGGGCGTCATTGCCGGCGTCATGCTGGGAGACTGGGAGAGGGGCGCCTTCATGCCCTACACGACAATGTGTGACAGAAACTGGGGTGATGCAAAAGTTACCAGGCTTTTTGTCCGTGCTGTCGGCTGGGAAGACGTAGAGCGGCTGGCTAGGCAGATTCCTGAAGTAGTCAGGGCCTGCCAGGATGCACCGTATGTGATGGTGCAGACCAGGGATGACCAGATTTCGCGCCTGCAGGTGACCTTTATGTGGGTTGAGACCCTGCTGTGGCTGGGCATTGTAGCCTCCCTTATGCTGGGCGGCTTTGGCATCTGGTACGGAACCTTTGCTGCCGTGCGCGCCAGGACCCGTGAGGTCGGCCTGAAAAAGGCCATGGGCGGATCGGATCGCGATATCATGGCACAATTTTTGTGCGAGGCCTTGTGCAAGTCCGTGGCAGGCGGCATGCTGGGCATTGTTCTGGGCCTGACAGCAGTCTTTGGCGGCGTCCTGGCCCTTGGTGTCAGCATCCCTGTGCTGCTTCTCGTTGCCAGCTGCCTTGGCTCCATTGTGTTTTCCGCAGCCATCGGTATTGCCGGCGGCATCTACCCTGCTCTCCAGGCCAGCCGTATGGACGTGGTGACGGCTCTGCGATTCGAATAAGGACTGTTTTATGGCACCAGTTATTGTCGCCCGTGATCTTCGTAAGCGCTATGCCGGCTTTGCGCCGGTATTGCGCGGGGTCAATCTTGAGGTGGAGCCAGGCGAGCTTGTCGCCATCATGGGGCCTTCAGGCTGCGGCAAGTCTACCATGCTGCATGTACTGGGCATGCTGCATGCCCCTGATTCCGGAACTGTGCAGATTCTGGGAAAGGACGTCCTTGCCATGAACAGGGAGGAGACGTCTGCCTTCCGCCGTGACAACGTCGGCTTCATCATGCAGCAGAGCAACCTCTTTGACCACAGCACGGTCTTTGAGAATGTGGAATTCCCGCTCATCTACAAGAATGTTCCTGACTCGCAGCGCTGGCCGCGCGTTATCTATGCCCTGGAACTGGTACGCCTCTCATCGCGCGTCCATTATGCCAGCAACCGCCTTTCCGGCGGCGAGCAGCAGCGTGTGGCCATTGCCCGCGCCATGGTCAATAATCCGCGCATCCTGATGGCAGACGAGCCGACAGGCGCCCTTGATCAGAATACCAGCCGCCTTATCATGGAGAATTTCCGCAAGCTCTGCCATTCAGGCGGCGTGGCCCTGGTCATGGTGACGCACGATGCCAAGATGGCCGAGTACTGCGACTCTGTGTATACGCTTGAAGAAGGCGTGCTGGTCTGCCAGCGGCGCCAGATTCCGGAAATAAGCAGGACCGATGGCGTTGACCTTTTGAGCGGGCCGGATATCCGCCTGCACACGGCCATGGTAGCGGACAATTTCCTGCGCCCCGAAGGTGTGGCCGGAAGGACTGCTGCCCACCTTTTGCAGCAGAAGGGCTTGCTTACGCATGTGGCAACACTCAGCGGCGGCACTCTTCTTGGCAGGGAGATGGAATCCTATTCCCTGCCCATGCCCGTGTGCCATATGGGCGGCATCAGGGCAACCAATGTCATGAAGGCCTGGCTTTGCGGATCTGGTGCCCCGAAAAAGGAATATGCGCAGGATGCGCAGGCTGTAAAAGCCATACTGCAGGGAGCGTGCTCCGTGCGCTGGGCCAGGGCCCAGGCCAGCGAGCTTGCGGCATGGGCTGCAAGGGAAGGGGTGCAGTGCCTCTATGCCGCTGCAGGAAGCCAGGCTCCTGCTGTATGCTGGCTTGCTTCAAAGGCCAGCGGCATTCCCTACGGCCTTGAGGTGCGCAGCACTGACTCCTGGCTTTCAAGGCTCGACAAGCCGGCTGTCGTAGCAGGCCTGGCAGTGCTCGTCAGGGATGCGCTTTTTGTGCGCTGTGCCTCGGAAACTGTGCAGCAGCGCATTCTGCCTGTCCTGCCTGCAGAATATGCCTCCAAAATCCGCTTTATTCCCGATCCTGTCACCCTGATGCCCATGGATGAGGAAGTCTCCATCTGCCAGGTGCATGAGGCCAGCAAACTGCCCCATATCCTTGCCAGCGGTGCGCTTGAGCACAGAAAAGGCTATGACGTGCTTTTGAAGGCTCTGGCCAGGCTGGTGGCCCTGGGCCGGGAATTCCGCTGCACTATTGCCGGAACCGGACCTGCAGCGAAAGAGCTGAAGTCACAGGCCAAGGCCATGGGACTTCTGAAATACGTGACATTTGCGGGCCTGGTCCCTCATGCCAACATGAATTCCCTCTATATGGATGCCGATGTCTTTGTGGCACCTGGGGTGAGCCGCCAGGGAGAGTCTGCGGACGGCATTCCCTCAGCCCTGGCCGAGGCCATGGCCTTCTTCCTGCCCGTGGTTGCCAGCGACCTGCCGGATCAGAAGTGGCTTGTGGGCGATGCCGGCCATATAGTTCCTGCAGGGGATGATGCGGCACTGGCCAATGTCATAGAGCCTCTGCTTGATACGGAAAGTGAGGCCATGAAGAGGCGCACGCAGCTGGGCCAGAAGGCCCATGACCGTGTGGTCTCCCTGCTGGGATCAGTGGGAGACGATCTGTCAGGGCTGTTCAGGCCTCTTCTTAAGTGATGATTTGAAAGGGCGGCAAAATGGCTGGCCCTGAGTATTTTTTCAGAAAGCTCCTGTACGGCAATAGGCTGTACGGGGGCTTTTTTGTTGCACATATTCAGGCTCTTCGAGGGTATTTGTGGGTAGCTGGAAAAATCACAAATTTTCAGCTTATTAATGGCATAAAAATGGCGTTAAGTCTTCAAAATGCTTGCGTGTTTTTTTTTTTTTTTCAAGTAAAATACTTCCGGTTTTTTCTTAGTCCGGAAGCTCCTCTTTCCTGTCAAAAAATACAAGTTCTTCGTTCCTGTACGTGATTCCTTATATCCGCATGTTTGGGGAACTGAAGCAGAAATGAGCCTAATCCGGACTTATTTTGTGCCCTTGCAAGGCGACAGAGTCCTTCAAATATGTACCTGTTCCCTTCAAGGCTGAACATGGAAGGAGAACAGGATGAAACTGACAAATACAGCAGGCCTTGCCGCACTGGTTCTGGTATGCCCCTTGGCAGCAACAGCAGTGTATGGGTCTGGTAATTATGATTATGATGTGCATTATAACGATACACCGGATGCTTCGGGAAAAGTAGCATCATCAGGTTACGAGGAAACAGTAACAGGTGAGCATTTCGATATCTATATCGGTCACGCTTCAGGTTCTGGTGAAAAGGTAAAGGCGTTAGAGTCCAGCAATAATGTTGGTATTTTATGTGCAGGGAGTGAGGGGTATCGCATTTATGGCGGTTATGCTGAAACCGCAGGCGACGCTGACGTTGAAGCCTGTTTTAATAAGATTACAGTTGAAGAAGGGTCTGAAGGCGGATCAGTGACAACAGCCGGATGGGCACGCGCACATAACAATGCTTCCTCAAGTCAGGGTTCTGCTACGGCATCTGGTAATGAATGTTATATTACCAATCAGGCGAGCAGTCTTAATTATGGTGGTTTTAGAGGTGGGGTGAGTTTAGCCGATACCGGTGATAG
>JAUMVQ010000239.1 GCA_030530085.1 Desulfovibrionaceae bacterium
CCCGGGATGAATCACTTCCTCGCTGTCAAGCCGCCTGTTAGGGGTGGGTGTACTGATTTTCTGCCCGTCCACGGAAGAGGAATGACGGAAGCCTGGCTGCGGATCTCCTGGCTGCATGTCCTGACGGGATGGCTCTGAGGAAACAGTTCCTGCCCTGTTTGCCCTGCGCCTTGAAAATAAGAAAGCCATTCCCCTGCTACTCCTGCGTCATCTCTTCCTGTTCTGCCATATTGCCTTGCCGCATCCGCGCTGCAGACGCATTGTTCTGCACTGCCCTGACCGGACCGCCCTTCTTTATCGTCCGCCCGCTTTGGGCTGGGCAATCTCAAGGCGGCGTATCTGTCCCGCAACAGACTCCTTCATGCCAAACTTCTGTGCCTTTGCCTTGAGCTCTGCCGGTGACAGAAGGCTGTCCCGCTCCACCTGCAGCTTGGCGTGGATTTCCTTTTTTTCATTATAGCGCAAGCCTTCGATATTGATGAAATAGGAAAGATCCCTCGTCTCAATGCCGGCCCAGGCAAGGGTAAGGGCGCATATCGCGGCAAATACGATATTTACGCTGAGGCATATAGTCCAGCACCGTCCTGTAAAGAGACGGCTGTCTGCCACCTTTCTGACCCTCTGGGCCAGCTGCTGCCTGTCAGCCATCAGCATTCTCCTTTGCCGGCAGAAACGCACAGCTTCTCGCAGCAGCGCAGCTTGGCAGAGCTTGCCCTGGAATTCATGGCAAGCTCTGAGGCGTTTGCAGTGAGGGGCTTTCTGGTCACAAGGGTTACCTCGGGAACATGATGGCAGCGGCACACTGTCACATGCGGCGGACAAATGCACCCCTTGCTCCAATCGCGCATCTTCTGCTTCACCAGCCTGTCCTCAAGGGAATGGAAGGTGATGACACAGAGCCGGCCGCCTGTGCTGATCCTTGCCAGAATGCCGTCCATAAAGGCGGCAAGCTCGCCCAGTTCATCGTTGACCTTCATGCGCAGGGCCTGAAAGGTCCTGGTGGCAGGGTGATGCCTGGCCTTCGCCCGCCATGCAGCGGGATAAGCCCTTTCCACCACGGCTGCAAGTTCCCCGGTGGTATTGATTGGCGCTACGGCCCTGGCCTCGCAGACAGCCCGTGCTATGCGGTCTGCCATGGGATCCTCTCCAAAGGTGGCAATACAGTCGCGCAGGGCCTTCTGATCCATAGTGTTGACAAGCTCCCTGGCTGACGGTGCGCCTGACAAGGGATCCATGCGCATGTCAAGGGGACCGTCGGCATGCACGCTGAAGCCTCGTCCGCCTTCATCAAGCTGCATGGAGGACACACCTATATCGATCAGGGCTCCGTCAATTTCGTCCCAGCCCCTGGCATCCAGGGCAGAGGCAAAGGAGCTGAAGGTGGAATGCATGGCCGCAAAACGCTCTCCAAAGGGAGCAAGCCTTTCTTTTGCAAGGGCAAGCGCCTCTGTGTCACGGTCAAGGCCCAGGAGCAGACTTCCGGGAAAGGCGCTTAAGATGGCCTCGCTGTGCCCGCCAAGTCCCAGTGTGCCGTCCAGAAAACGGAGCGGACGATTGCCCGGCCTGCATTCGGTGGCAAGAGGCGCAAAACACTCAAGCACCTCCTCCTTCAGGACGGGGATATGCCTGGCACTGATGCCATCCTGCCCCGCTTCGGGAGAATTTGCTGCAAAAGCGTGTTTTTCTGCCTGTTTCAATGCGCACACCTTTCGTGAAGAGGGAAGAAAAAAGAAAGCCTCCGGGCCCTGCAAGAACAGAAAGAGCCCGGCGCACAGCCATGCCGTTGCTGCTGTGCGGCATTTTCACTAGCACATTACTCTTCTTTCTGCCACTTAATTTATCCTGCCCAAACCCGTCCGGGAAAAGGCAGGTACTGATAGCATTTTACCCAAAACTTACAACTGCTTAGGGGACGATGCACCATGCAGCATCCTATGGACAGCCATATAAAAGCATAGTAGACTTATATTTTACATCTGCCACAAAGGTGGTTTCTTCCCCTCTGAAAATTACCATCCATCTGATACTTATGAACAAGACAAAAATTGTAGCCACCATCGGCCCTGCCTCCAACTCGGAAGAAGTCCTGAAAGGCCTGGCCCTGGCCGGCGCCAGCATCTTCAGGCTTAACTTTTCCCACGGTTCGGCAAAGGACTTTGTCGATATCATCGCCAGGATCCGCAAGGTTGAAAAGGAAGTGGGCACGCCCATCACCATCATGCAGGATCTCTCCGGACCCAAGATCCGCCTTGGCGACATACGGGAAAAAAGCATCCAGGCAGAAGCCGGCATGCAGCTTCTGCTGGGCCCCTCTGACAAGTACTGCACGGACATGCCCTATCTGCCCTTTGACCACGATGTCATTCTCGACAGCCTGGTAGAGCATGACAGGCTTGTGCTGGCCGACGGCGGCCTTGAATTCATGGTAGTCGGGCGCCGTCCTGACAATCTTGTCATTCTTGAGGCAAAGAACTCCGGCACCATCACCTCGCGCAAGGGACTGGCACTGCCCGGAAAGAGCACGCGCGTGCGTGCCCTCACCGAAAAGGACAAAAAAGACCTTGTGGACGGCCTCGCCCTCGGCGTCGATGCCGTGGCCATGTCCTATGTGCAGACAGCAGACGACGTGCGCGAAGCCAGGGAGCTTATCACTGCCAACAGCGCACGCAACATTCCCATCTGCGTCAAGCTCGAACGCCAGGGAGCAGTCAACAACCTGCCTGCCATCCTGGCAGAAACGGATATTGTCATGGTAGCCCGCGGCGATCTCGGCGTGGAATGCCCCCTGCCCAAGCTGCCCAGCATCCAGAAGCAGA
>JAUMVQ010000240.1 GCA_030530085.1 Desulfovibrionaceae bacterium
GGCAGGCGTCACCCTGCAAAAAAAATTCAGCCAGGCAAACAAGCAGGAAGTGCAGAAGGCAAAGGAGCAGCGCAGCAAGCGCGAGCAGCTCATGCACATGTACCGGCTGGCAAAGAACCACTTTGCCAGCAACCTGGCAGGCGAGGCAGGGAAAGAATGCCGTGCCTACATGCAAAAACGCGGCATCAGCGACGAACTTATGAAGCGTTTCGGCCTTGGCTGGGCCAGGGACGACTGGCACGATCTGTCTTCTTTTTTGCAGGCGCAAGGATGCAGCATGCCCCTGGCTGTCGAAGGCGGGCTTGTGTCCCTCTCAAAAAAGACTGGCAAGCCATATGATCCCTTCCGCGCGCGCCTCATGTTCCCCATACGCAATACGGCCGGCGAAACCATAGCCTTTGGCGGCCGCATCATAGACAATGGCAAAGACGAGGCAAAATACATCAATACCCACGATACTCCCATCTACAAGAAGGGAGAGCATCTCTACGGGCTGGATCTGGCAGGCAAGGCCATCCGCATATCCAAAAGTGTTTTCCTGACCGAAGGCTATATGGACGTGCTGACACTGCACCAGTTTGGCTATGAAAATGCCGTGGGTGGCCTGGGAACAGCCCTCACGGACCAGCAGGTGCAAAGAATCCTGGGCTTTTCCCCGCAAATCATGCTTCTCTATGACGGGGACAATGCCGGGCGCAAGGCCGCCCTGAGCGCAGCCGGAAAGTTTTTGTCCAGGGGGGCCAAGGTCAGGGTCATCCTGCAGCCTGAAGGAGAGGATATCGACTCCCTTTTGCGGACGCAGGGAAAGGAAGCCTTTGAAAAGCTGTGCGCCGCTTCCATGCCTGGCCTGCGCTTCTGCGTGGAGACCATGCGCACGTTTGCGCCCAGGGACGCCCTTGAATGGTGCCGCACCCTTATCAAGTCCATGAGCATACCAGAACTTGTAAGCCCTACCATTACCTATCTTGCCCGCTGGCTTAATTTTGATGAAACAGAGCTCAGGGCAGGCATTGGCGATGAAATGGACAAGCAGCCCCAGGCATCTGCCCAGGGAAGGGACAGTCTGAAGGCAGCACAAAGCATGTCAACCTTTGAGCTGGAAATCATCCGCTGTGCCATACGCTATCCTGACCACATAGCCGATATCCAGGCCATGAGCGCTGATCTCATGCTCAAGTCAAGCCTGGCAAAGGATTTGTGGAACAAAATCGCCAAGGACGGCATACAGGCAGGATATGAGCTTACAGGGCAGGAGCGGCAGCTGTGGGACCGCTACCGGGGACTGGAAGCCCCGCCGTGCACAACTCCTGACATAGAGCTGGCCGTCCTCAAAAAGCAGATAGACAAGCACCTGCGCCATATACAAAGGCAGTCCCTGTCAGCAGTCCTGCGCCAGAACGACGCCCAGGGCGACTTCGGGTCAGGCATGCAGATCCTTAATGCCATGGGCAGCCAGCAGGATACGGCTGAGCAGAATCAGGAGCAGGGCACAGATCCCGGCCAGATACAGTAAGGCTCCGGGCATGTTTTTGCCATAAAGGACGCAAAAAGCCGTTTTTCCCTGCTTTTTTTGCCGTATTGTCTTGCAAGCAGGGCAGATGGTCTTATTATTTATAGTCTTAATATGGGACAGCTGCGGAGAAAGCTTCGCAGGCCTTCTCCGGGGATCGTCCTGCCTCCTGCACACAGGCTGCTGCCATCTCCGCTCCCTGAAAACAGGGATTTTGGGAAAATACGGATATTTGTCAAATTATGTATTGACAAAAGCATATTTTCTAGAAAAAAATTCTTCTTTTCTGTTACCGCGTACATATCAGGCAGTGCCTGCCTGACCAGGACAGCGGAACTAAAGCCACCTTGCTATATGCCAGCTTTCGGAGACAGGTTATTATGAGTGAGAAAAAAAGCCGTCACGATACTAACCAGGACAAATCACAGCCCCAGACAGACAATGAGAAGATGCACGATTCCATTGAGCAACCTGGGGAATCTCCAGTTGCGTCCAAAGACAAGGAGGAAGCAGCTTCTTCAGAACAGGATAAAATCAGGGAACTGATCGCCAGGGGCCAGGAGCAGGGCTCCCTCACTGAAGAAGAAATAAGCAAGGCTCTTCCCAAGAAGAAGAAAAAGGATTTCCAGGAAATCCTTGCTCTCTTTGAGAAGACAGGGATAAAGGTCATTCCTGCTGCCAGAAAAAGCAGCAAGGCCGAAAAGTCTGCTGAAAAGAAAGAGAAGGCCCCGAAGGCCAGCTCCAAGTCAAAGGAAGCCAAGGAATCCAAGGAGTCCAAGGATGCCAAAGATTCCAAGGACTCCAAGGAAACTAAGGAAGCCAGGGGCAGGCAGGATTCCTCGCACAAGAAGGAAAAAGACCATCCTGAGTCTAAGACAAGACGGCATTCAGCCCCCAAAAACGTCGATGAGGACGAATTCGAGGAAACTCAGGAAGACTCTGATTCTGATGAGAACCAGGCCTCTGAGCAGCACAACACCATTGCAGACAGGGAAAAGCTCAAGGCCCTCATTGACAAGGGCAAGAAGGACGGCTTCCTCACCTATGACGAGATTGCCGGAGCCGTGCCCGAAATGCACATGCGCTTCGATCAAATCATCGGCTACTTCGAGCAGATGGAAATACGGATCGTCGATTCCGAAATGGAGGGCAAAAAGCTTACTTCTCTTGCCGGAAACGAGGAAGAAGCTGACAAGCTGACCTTCACTGAGGAAGAGGACACCACTGAGTATTCCTCCCGCAGCACTGATCCTGTGCGCATGTACCTGCGCGAGATGGGCGCAGTGCCGCTCCTGGACA
>JAUMVQ010000027.1 GCA_030530085.1 Desulfovibrionaceae bacterium
TGCCGCCGCTGTAGGTTGTTACCGTGGCATTGTCTACTGTGGTGGAATTTCCCTTTGACGTAACAGTACCGTTGCCGTTGGTGGTTGCATAACCGGCGCTGTAAGTCCCTATTGATGCAGAACCGCTAATTTTGTTGTTTATATTAGAATTGGCATTAACATTGCCGCCCAGTTTTGAATACGCATAGCCGCTGTAGGCATTCGTAATGACGGATTTAGAACCGCTTATGGTAAGGGTATTGCTGTTGGCATTTGAATTGCCGCTGCCGGTGTCAAGGTTGGCATAGCCGGCTATAACTATGGGTGCACTGGAATCTGTTATGCTGATAGTGTTGCTGCTGGCATCAGCAGTGCCGCCGGCTGTGGTATAGTTGCCGGCATAGCCGCCCACATACTGGTAGCCGGCTGAACCGCCTGATACAATCAGATGGTTATTGTTGGAATCAACATCGCTGGCGCCGCTGTTATATGCTGAGGCATCACCAGTTGACATCCAGCCCGTACCTAGTGTTGCATTGGTAAGGTACATATAGTTGTTGCTGGCTTCGTTGGTGCATGCGCCATACGTATTGACAAAACCGCTACGCGCGTTGGCATGCGTTCCGCCACTAATAGTAACTGTGTTGTAAGTGGATGAGGCTGTACCGCCGGCTGACAGATAGACATGGCCGCCCATTACTCCACCACTTGTATCGTTGGTGACACTGACGGTATTGCCGCCAGCGATTGCCGTACCGTTTCCAGTCAATCTTACTTCACTGCCCTTGATAAGACCATACGAACCACCGTCATTTACGGTAACTGTTTTGTTGGAAATATTCAGGGTACCGCCTGCAGCCGACCCACTATTAGGATTAACATCAGTCGCATAGGCCTGGGCTGCAACAAGGCAGGAAGAGAGCACCAGCATGGAAGCTACGGCTGAACGGCGGAAATGCTTACGGGACTTCTTTGTACGGGACTTCATAAATAATACCTGCAACAGAATATGTATCAGCTGCCAAGGCAGACGGCATGGCGCAGACATAAGAAAAGAGATACAAACAGCGGCTTGTTCGGGGGACGGGACCTGCTGCTGAAAAGAGAAAAAGAAAGCAATTTTAATGTGTCTCGCTTTCATTTTATTGAAAAAAAAAAAAAAAAAAACAAGCCCATATCATATTGGTTTCATGGATTTATTATCTTTTTTCAGAAGGTTTTGCCCTTTCCGTCCTGATCGCCTAAACAGCCTCGTATTCCGGCTGAAAAGCCGTTCCTGCCTCTCCTGGCGGGAGGCCCAGGAAGCTTTTTTCTGCCCCGTCTCCCTGCGGACGATTTTTCAGGCAGGACATGTTGCACAAGGTAAAAAAATATCTGTCTGCTTCTTGTCAAAATAGCGGCCAGGCTTTATTACTATAATGATAGGTTATTGCAGGATATACTGTTATTTTATCCTGCGTATCAGTTATTTGTATTTCGCTCTTATCACTTTTTACCGTCCGGGGTGACCGGCACAAAATACAAGCAAATATGAGAAAACTTCTTACAATTCTTCTTGCATCCTGTTTTCTTGCTGTCTCTACCGTTGCCATTACAGCCGATGTGGCTGAAGCAGCCCGCATAGGCGGAAAAAAATCCTTTGGCAGCCAGCCTTCCATGAGCTCTCCTGCCCAGAACCCGATGCAGTATAACCGCCAGGCCCAGGCACCGGCAGCCCAGCCGGGCGCTGCGGCCCAGAAAAAAGGCGGCCTTGGCTTTGGCGGCGGCCTGCTGGGCGGCCTTCTGGCAGGCTCCCTCTTAGGCTCCCTCTTTGGCGGAGCAGGCCTGGGCGGAGGCGGCGGCTTCCTGGACATCATCCTGCTGGCTCTTATAGGCTTCCTCATTTTCTCCTTTATCCGCAAGCGCAGGGCCGGCCAGCAGCAGGCATATCAGCCTGCCGGCCAGCAGCAGACCTGGCGTGAGCCCCAGCAGCAGAACAGCCAGTATGCCGGACAGAACACGGGTTCTGCCTGGGACAGGTTTCGTTCAGACCAGGGCGCACAGCAGGCCGGCATGGGCACTGTAACAATGCAGACCAATATTCCTGCCGGCTTTGATACGGAAGACTTCCTCAAAGGCGCCAAGATGGCCTACACCCGCCTGCAGGCTTCCTGGGACAGGCGCGACATGGAAGACATTTCCCATTTCGCCACCAAGCCTGTTATGGACGAGCTGTACCGCCAGCAGGCAGAGGATCCCAATCCTAGCAGGACACAGATCGTCATGCTGAACGCCACCCTGGTGAACGTGGAAGAATTCGGCGGCCAGGACAGGGCCCAGGTGTACTTTGATGCCCTGCTCATTGAGGATCCGCAGCAGACGCAGCCTGCCAATGCCAGGGAGCTGTGGACATTTGTGCGCGATCACGCAACCGGCAGCTGGAAGCTGGACGGCATACAGCAGATAGAAGGCTGCTAAACTCAGCAAAAGGCTCATTTTTTGACAAAGGACAAAGGCCGGAGCCTCATGGTTCCGGCCTTTCGCATTAAGGCGTTCTCTTCCTGAGGACTCAAGGAAGACAAAACGAAAAACAAACGTAGCAAACAAACCGGAGCAAGGCATATGGAACAGCAGCTGATAGAAAAAGAGGACAGGCTTTTCAGCCTCTTCAATATGAAGCTTGAGGAAGCATCTGACGATTACAGCCGCATCAGCATGCCGGTCACAGACACAATGCTGAACGGCGTCGGCATCGTGCACGGCGGCGTGCTCTTTACCCTGGCAGACATTGCCTTTTCAGCAGCAGCCAATTACGGCGGCAAAAGAGGGACAGTGACCTTGTCCTCGCACATGAGCTATCTTGCCCCCGGGCGCAGGGGGCCGCTTACAGGGCAGGCAAAATGCATCCGTTCCGGCAAGCACATTGCCGTCTACGATGTAGAAATCCATGATGCGGACAATGTGCTGCTGGCTAAGGGAACCTTTGAGGGCTTTCATACCGGCATGGATAACATCCAGCCTGCAACAAAATAACAAGGGCATTGCCAGCCCTGCATCAGGCAGGCCTCAGCAGCACCTGAAGACAAGATTCAAGGCCAGCAAAAAAGGACGCTCCTGCAAGGAAGCGTCCTTTTTTTGTTCTGCATTATGCAACGGCACGGCTTTTCAGTTGAAAAGGAACATGGTGGCCAGGCCCAGGAAGATAAAGAAGCCTGCGCCGTCCGTAATCGTTGTCAGGAAGATGCTTGAGGCCTGTGCAGGATCTCGTCCCAGGGCACGAAAAATAAGCGGGATGGAGCCGCCTGCAATAGCGCCCAGGACCATGTCGCAGCACAAGGCGCCGCCCATGACGCCGGCGACCACGGGAAGGCCGGTAAAGATCCAGGTCCCGATAAAGGCCAGGATCCCCATGGCAAGGCCGGTCATCATGCCTATCTTGCACTCGCGGAACACGGCCATCCAGGCCTTGCGCACGTCAAAGCGGTCCGTGGCCAGCTGCCTGATCATGACAGCCAGGGCCTGCTGGCCCGAGTTGCCGCCCTGGTTGGCAACCATGGGCATCAAAACGGCCAGGACGGCCATCTGGGCTATGGTGCCGTCAAATTTGTAGACCACAGAGGCAGACAGGGCGGAGTTGAACATATTGACGCAGAGCCAGGGCAGGCGCTTGCCCACGCTCTCAAGCCAGGGCGTCTCCACGGTTTCCTCAGGGTCGGCACCGACCATGCCCAGCATGTCCGAGCTTGCCTCCTCGTGCATGATGTCCATGATATCGTCGTAGGTGACAACGCCCATGAGGTGGTTTTCATAGTCCACAACAGGAAGGGCCATAAAATTGTAGTGGCTGAGCTCCCCTGCCACGTCGCGCTTGTCCGTGTCGTAGAGGACACTGATGACGCTCTGCCCGGCGACGGCATCGGCCAGTATGGTCCCAGGCCTTGCCAGCATGAGGTCCCGCAATGACAGGACGCCCACCAGCTTGTCCTCTTCGTCCACCACATAGCCGTAATAGGGGTTTTCCTTGTCTTCCTCCATCTCATGCCGGATATGGGTGATGGCCTGATCCACTGTCCAGGCATCTTCCAGCATGATGATTTCGATATTCATGACGCCGGCAGCCGAGTCAGGGGAAAAGTTCAAAAGGTTGCGCAGCTCTTCAGAATCTTCCTTGGCCAGGCGTCCCAGCAGGGCGTCACGGTGCCCCTCGTCCAGTTCGTCCAGAACGTCGGCGGCATCGTCGGGATCCATCTCGGCAATAATCTGGGCGGCATCATCGGCGTCCAGGTTTTCCAGGACGTCAACAGCCACGTTTTCATCCAGTTCTGCCAGGGCCTCTGCTGCATCTTCCCTGTTCATGCGCCGCAAGGCACAGACCTGGGACTGCAGGTCCAGGTTTTCCAGATGGTCTGCAAGGTCGGCAGGGTGCACGTAGGAAGCCTCGGCAGCCGTATCCTGGCATTCCTTGCTCACCAGGACAGGATTTTCTGCCTCATCTTGGCCGCTCTGCCCGCTTGCTGCCGTTTTTTTCTCTGCCGCATCAGGCGCCGCATCATTACTGCTGACGGGGGCTGTGGTATCAGGGGCTCTGGCAACGGCTTGTTCCTGTTCCAGACGCTGCTTTTCTTCCATGGACTCCTCCCCGGCGGCTGATGGCCTGGTGCCTTAATTTGCCGCATGCGGCATGGCTGCCTTTCCTGAAAAGGCTTGTACCAAAAGCCCTCTGCTTTGGACAAGTCCTTATTTCCCTAAAAAGTATGCAGACTGCTGCTCCTTACAGCTGGTCCAGCCTGTTACTGCCCGCTGCTGCTCGCTTGTGCCATGAAAAAGCCGCTTTGCTGCAGCATGCTGACAGCTCCTTTTCTTTCAGCGGCAAAACTGATAGTAGTCAGAGGCTAAACAGTCGTGCTGTCTTCTGCTTTTCCCATCATGCGTCAGATAGCAGAGGCATCCGGCAAAGGCATTTTTACCTGTGCCGCAGGCAGGCCGGCTGTTCGTCCTCAGGACTCTTGCCAGGACGCTTCCCAAGATGCTTCCCGGAATGCTCTCCAGGACGCTCCCAAGAACGTTCCCCGGGACGTTCCTCAGCTCCGTACAGCCGCATATACGCCGGGCAGACAGACGCCAGTCTGAACATGCCTTCTTTCCAGATTCCTATGAAAAAAGTTCTCCCTGCTTTCCTGCTCCTGTCTGTCCTCCTGGCCGGCCTTGTAACCGGTGCAGGCTATGCCCTTAAGTCCGGCATTGAGGACATGACCAGAAATACGGTCCTCAATCTTATGGGACCTGGGGAAAGCTCGGTGGCAAAAGTCTCCTTCAATCCCCTGACGCGCCTGGTCACGGTGACAGGGTGGAGCACCACCTACTCAGCCGGTCCTGAGGTCTGCCATGCGGAAATAGAGCAGGCTTGTGGCACCATCACCATCAGGGGCCTTATTACCTGCCTGCCCCTTCTGGACAGGCTCTTCTTTGACGATACGGACATCATCCCCGTCATCGGGAACCTTGCCGTCAAAAACTGCACCTATCAGGGCGTCTCTTTGCTTGGCAGGATATCAGGGCTTTCCATAAAGACTGTCAGCCTGCCCTATACGCTGGCAAAACAGTACTGTGGCGGTGCCAGGCCGCCCTTTGCAGCCTCTGTCAACGGCTTTGGTGCCGACCATGTGCTGATAGAGGACTGTACGGCCTCAAAAATCAAGCGCGGCAAAACGGCCTCAACGCTGACAATAAAAAGTGCGGAAATCGACGGTCTTACTGGCGCCAATGCCGCCAGGATGCGCTGCCGTGAAATTTTCCAGGGCAGTGCCAAGGAGTCCTGGACGGCTGACAGCCTCGTCCTGGAAGACATACGCATCTCCCCTGAGCTTTTAAGCGAGCTTATTGCCCTGGGCCGTTCGCCAGCAGGCCTTGTTCCCAGCTCCTTCAAAAAGAGCCTTGATGCTAACGGGCGCATCTTCTCCCACGCAGAGGCCAGAAACGCAGGACACACCAGCAAAGGTCTGGCTTCCCCTATCAGTGCTCCTCTCTGCACGCTTGACTGGTATGAAGAAGAGGGCCAGTCCGTCGGCCTTCATATAGACAACATGTCTGTCCCCGCAGAAAATTTTCCGCCCGACTTAAAGCCCGGTCTTGCAGGCATGGAGGCTGTGCATATCAGCGGGGATGCGCATATCAAGAACCTCTCCAGGCCTTCCTGCTCTGCCACCTTTGCCATTGCCGGTCTTGCCGACTTCAAAGGCAGCATAGATCTCTATCCTGACAATCTCTCCTTCAGCGGCCTTAAGATCATATGGCAGGATCACGGACTGATGAGCCGCCTGGCACGCTGTGCTGCCGATGAGCCGCATCTGGCCAGCATGGCCATCAAGACTGCCGTCATGAGCCTCTGCTCCGGCGGCAGCGAATCTGACCGCCTGCAGTGCGAAAACATGGCCGACTTTGTGGACCGGCCTGGCACGCTAACCATTGCCATGCGCCCCGGCATTGTGTGCCCGCTTTTCAGCTGGCCTGCCCTTCTCTCCAATTTTGGCAGCTTTTTTGAGGTGCGCACGGATCAGGGCAGCAGTTCTTTGACAGAGCAGCAGGAAAAGCCTTTTCTTTCTTCAGGGAGTACAGGACAGTGAAAAAACTGCAGCTGAAACGCGGGGAAGACCGCAGGGCCAGAGCAGGGCACCTGTGGATATTCTCCAATGAAGCAGATACAGGAAAAACGCCGCTCACGGATTTTTCCGCAGGGGAAGACGTTATCGTCACGGACAGCCGCGGCAGTGTCATAGGATCTGCCTGCGTCAATCCGCATTCACTTATCTGTGCCCGCATCCATGCAAGAAACTGCCAGCCCATGGATGCAGATCTTCTGCGTGCAAGGATATCGGACGCCCTTAGCCTAAGACAGAGGCTCTTTCATGATCCTTATTACCGCCTTGTCTTTGGCGAAGGGGACTTTCTGCCAGGCCTTGTGATCGACAGGTACGACAGCCATCTGACCTTTCAGATTACAACGGCTGCCATGGAAGCGCGCAGGGACATTATCTCAGAGATTGTGCACGATCTCATCGCTCCGGCCTCAGTCTGCTTTGACAATACCGTTGCCGCACGCTCCCTGGAAGGCCTTGAAACGGGATCCCGCCTTTTTGAAGGCAATGTCCCCGATGAACTGCACGTTCTTGAAAACGGCATTACCTATATTGCACCGGCAAAGGACGGGCAGAAGACCGGCTACTTCTACGACCAGAGGGACAACCACCGCCTGTGCGCAGGCCTGGCAGAAGGGTGCGACGTACTGGACGTATTCAGCTATGTGGGCGGCTTCGGCGTTGCCTGCATGAAAAATGGTGCCAGCTCCTGCGTCTATGTGGACTCCTCAGCCAGGGCCCTTGCCTGCTGTGCCCGCAATCATGAGGCATCAGCACCGGGCAGACCTTGCGAATGCCTGCAGTCCGATGCCTTTGACGCCCTGAAGGACCTGCGCTCGCATGGGCGCAGCTTTGACATCGTCAGCATCGATCCCCCTGCCTTCATCAAGAGGCGCAAGGACTACAAGGAAGGCCTCAATGCCTACCGCCGCCTCAACTACCTGGCCCTGCAGCTGGTCCGTGACGGGGGCTTTCTTGTCACAAGCTCCTGCTCGCAGCTTTTGTCAGGCGACGATCTGCGCAGGGTTGCTGCCACGGCCTGTGCCAAGCAGAACATACATCCAAGGCTCATCTATGCGGGCAGGCAGGGAATGGATCACCCGGTCCACTGCGCCATGCCCGAAACAGCCTATCTCAAATGTCTTATCATACAATGCACGCATCAGCCCCGTCCTGAGGCCCTTAAGTATACACTTAAGGACACAGGGGACATGGCTGACAGCCTGCAGTAAGGAACCGACCAATGCTCAACAAAGCACGCCTGCTGACTCCCGGACCTACGGCTATTCCTGATGAAGTACGCCTGGCCCTGGCCCAGCCCATGATACATCACAGAAAGGCAGCCTTTCACAGCCTCATGGCTGACTGCCAGGAAAAACTGCAGACACTTTTTGGCACAAAGCAGCCTGTCCTGCCCCTTTCCTGTTCAGGTACCGGAGCCATGACGGCAGCCGTCTACAGCCTTTTTGCCCCTGGCGACAAGGTGCTGGTGATAGATGCCGGCAAGTTCGGCGAACGCTGGGGAAATATCTGCAGGGCACGCGGCCTTGAGGTGGTCACCCTCTCTGTGGAGTGGGGCCTTGCCGCATCTCCTGAAGATGTAGAGCAGATGCTGCACGACGAGCCCGGCATAAAGGGCGTCTTTGTGCAGCTCTCCGAAACATCCACCGGCGTCCTGCATCCGGTAGAGGACATAGCCGCCAAGGTGGCAGGAACTGATGCCCTGCTCATCGTTGATGGCGTCTCAGGCGTAAGCCTCTCCCCCTGCCCCATGGATGCCTGGGGCATTGACTGCCTTGTGACAGGATCGCAGAAAGGGCTTATGCTTCCCCCTGGCATGGCCTTCCTTGCCCTCTCTGAGCGTGCCTGGGAACGCTGCCTGCCGGATCCCGGCTGCTTCTACTTCAACCTGCCTGCAGAAAGGAAAAAGCTGGAAAAGGGCGAGACCAACTTCACCTCCCCTGTCAATCTCATCCAGGGCCTGAAAGTCAGCCTGGACATGCTTTTGCAGGATGGCCTTGAGGCCCATTTCCACAAGCAGTGGGCCCTGACACAGCTTGTCAGGCGCTCTGTAAGGGCCATGGGGCTCAACCCCTTTGTCACAAGGAACTATGCCTGGGGCCTTACCAGCGTGCTCATCCCAGACGGCATAGACGGCATCAAGGTTGTCAAGGACTGCGCCGACAACCACGGCGTCTTCCTGGCCGGCGGACAGGATTTCCTCAAGGGCCGCATTGTCAGGCTGGCCCACATGGGATGGGCTGACTGGTCCGATCTTCTGGCCGGCCTCTATGCCCTGCAGCGCAGCATCATCGACAACGGCGGCTTCAGCGGCTCGCACGACTTCCTTGAGCAGGGCATGGCCTCCTACAGGGCAGCCATGGAAGGAGAGACGGGCAAAGAGCCCCTGGATCCGCACGACTAGGCTTAAAAGGAGTTCCCTATGGCTGATTCACAACAAGGCTTTGACGGCTCCCTGCCGGAAGTCACCTTTTCCACCTTTGTCATTTCCTTGGGATCCTCTGCCCTGGTGCAGCTGGGCGAAGTGCCTGATCCCGGCACCAATACGGTGCAGGCCGATCCTCTGATGGCAAAGCATATCATCGACACGCTGTCCATGCTGCAGGAAAAGACAAAAAACGGGCTGACGCCCGATGAAAAAAGCCTGCTCGACAGCCTCATCTACGAACTCAGGATGAAGTACGTCAGGCTGTGCAAAAAGGACAGCTGAGACCAAGCTTAAGGGAAAATGTGCAGGCTGTTGCGGCCTGCATTCCCGTATTTCATGCAATGAAAGGAAGACAGATCATGGACAAAATCAGAGTCGGCCTTGTCGGCATCACCGGCTATACTGGCATGGAACTGGCCCGCCTCCTTTGCGGGCACCCTTCAATGCGTCTTGTCATGGGATGCTCGCGTTCCGAGTCGGGACGGCTCTTAGGAGACTTCTATCCCTTTTTGCGGCACCTGCCGGGCTCTGACGTAGTCATCACCGTCTACAACGCAAAAGAGATTGCAAAGCAGTGCGACGTGGTCTTTCTGGCCGTGCCCCATGGCAAGGCCATGGTCATGGCAGGAGAGCTGACGGATCTTGGCATCAAGGTGGTGGATCTGTCTGCCGACTTCCGCATCCACGATGCAGATGTCTATGAAAAGTGGTACAAGGTTACCCATACAAGAAAGGATCTGCTGCCCAAGGCCGTCTTCGGCCTGCCTGAGCTCTATGAGGAACAGATTAAGAAGGCCCAGCTTGTGGCCAACCCCGGCTGCTATCCTACCTCTGCCATCTTAGGCCTGGCTCCGGCCCTCTCCTCTGGCATAGTGTCAGGCCAGGACATTGTCATCGACTCCAAGTCCGGCACCTCAGGCGCCGGCCGCAAGGCCCAGGTGACATCGCTCTTCTGCGAGGTCCATGACTCCTTCAAGGCCTACGGACTGGCAAAGCACCGCCACACGCCGGAAATAGAGCAGGAACTGTCCCTGCTGGCAGGAACTCCCCTGACTGTTTCCTTCAATCCCCATCTTGTGCCCATGGGCAGGGGGATCCTTTCCACCATCTACACCAAGCTTGCCTGCACCATGTCCCTGGATGAGATATGGCAGGCATATGCTGATTTCTACAAGGACAAGCCCTTTGTGCGCGTCCTGCCCAAGGGCGAGCTTCCCGAGACACGCAATGTGCGCGGATCCCTTTTCTGCGACATCGGCCTTGTCACCGACGAGAGGACAGGACGCCTCATCATCGTCTCTGCCATAGACAATATCTGCCGCGGCGCCTCGGGACAGGCCCTGTCCAATGCCAACCTCATGTTCGGCCTGCCGCAGGCAGCGGGTGTTAATCAGGCGCCCATACTGCCGTAGGGAGTATTTATGAAGAATGCGTCTGATACGGAAAAAGGATCCCTCACCTCCCTTGAAGAGAGGCTGCAGGATCCCGATCTCTGCCGCAGGCTGCTTGACCGCCTTGAAGCCGCCCTTGAGCACCTGCCTGGCAAAAGCATGCGCTTTATGGAAGTCTGCGGCACGCATACTGTCTCCCTCTTCCAGAGCGGCCTGCGATCGCTTCTGCCTGAAGGCGTTGTCCACCTCTCAGGGCCGGGCTGTCCTGTCTGCGTCACCCATGACTCAGAGGTGGCTGCCTTTCTGGAAATGGCAGGCAGGGACAATGTCTGTATCGCAACCTTCGGCGATCTCATCCGTGTGCCGGGCCCGGGCGGCAAGAGCCTGAAGCACGCCATGGCAGACGGGGCGCTGGTAAAAATCGTCTATTCCCCGCTGGATGCGCTGAAAATTGCCGCAGAACATCCTGAGTGGACCGTAGTCTTTATAGGCATAGGCTTTGAGACCACCGCGCCCACGGTGGCAGGCACACTGCAGGCTGCCAGAATGCAGGGCATACGCAATTTCTGCGTCCTGCCATTGCACAAGCTTGTGCCTCCGGCCTTGAAGGCGCTTTTAAGCGAGGGCGATTCCTACATAGACGCCTTTTTGCTGCCAGGGCATGTCTGCATGGTGACAGGGCTTGAGCCATTTTCCTTCCTGGCTGAGCAGTGGCATGTGCCATCCTGTGTAGGCGGCTTCACTCCTGCAGATCTGGCCCTAGCACTCTGCCTTTTGGCAGAAGACCTGGCCAGTGGCAGGGCATCTGTCAGCAATGCCTATCCCAGGGCAGTGCCGGCCCATGGCAACCCCAGGGCCATGGAACTGATGCAGACCTATTTTGAACCCTGTGATGCCTTGTGGCGCGGCCTTGGGCGCATACCCATGTCCGGCCTGCGCATCAGGGACGAGTATGCCGAAATGAACGCCATGGCACGCCTTGGCATAGAGCTGCACGAAACGCCGCCCATACGCGGCTGCCGCTGCGGCGATGTCTTAAAAGGACGCATACAGCCCAATGCCTGCCCGCTCTTTGGCAAGGCCTGCACGCCCATGGATCCTGTCGGTCCCTGCATGGTCTCAACAGAAGGCAGCTGTGCAGCCTACTACAAGTACGCCCTCTGATTCTGCGGTACATATATGGCAAATACCCATACTGCGGCAGCAGCCTCCGTGGCCATGTTCTCTGCCCCGTCCATGATTACGCAGCTTGGCATCACCTTCCTCCCCCAGGATGATGCGGCAAAGGCTGCGGGGACTGTTGAGGCAGTCATGCCCTGTGACGAGAGGACCTGCCAGCCCTTTGGCTTTATAAGCGGCGGCGCCATGCTGGCCCTTGAGGAAACACTGGCAGGCTACGGCTCCGTGCTGCGCCTGCCTGAAAGCATGAAGCCTGTCGGCGGATCCGTCATGGCAAACCATGTGGCAGCCAAGGCAAAAGGCGGACAGGTCAGGGGCAGGGCCACCCTCATCCATGAGGGCAGGTCAACGCATCTGTGGAACGTGGATGTCTTTGACATGGAAACAGGCAGGCTTCTTTCCACAGGCCGCATACTCAACCACATTATCCCCATGCACTGATTATTGTTTTTTTACGCTCATGCGCCCGCAGGCCCTGAGGCTTATGAGGGGCGCACATAAAGGATGACGCTGTCTTGGAGTCTTGTATCCCCCTTCCCCCGCAGTCTCTTGACATTGTCCGCTCTTGCGAGACCCTGCTTTTTGCCGACAAGTCCTTTGCCCTTTTCCGGCTGCCCGGAAAGGAGCCGGTGCTTTTGCTGCAAAAAGACAGAAAGGAACATCTGTATCCTTCTTTTGGCGGAGTTGAAGGCACAGGCTTTGTGCTCTGTCCCTTTGCCGAAGGACAGGGTCATCCTGTTGTCCTTATCCGCGACGATGAAAAATACACGGGCTGGGACAATATAGCTGCAGGGCTTGCCGGGATCATCCGCAGGGACAACCTGGAGCACATGACAGTCCCCGAGACTGTGTCCTGCGACTTTGCCGGGCTCAAGGAGAGGCTCTACAAGGCACCCAGGGACACGGGCTATACAAAGGCCCTGCAATGCTTCCTCAAAGAGCTCTCCGGCGGGCACTTCCAGAAGCTTGTCCTCTCAAGGTCCCAGGACATAGCGGGCCGCTTTTCGGCTGCCAGGATCTTTCTCAATGCCTGCGCCAGCTGCCCCCATGCCATGGTCTCCCTTGTGCACGGATCATGCGGTACCTGGATCGGGGCCAGCCCGGAAATTCTCATGCAGGGCAGCCTTGCGGGCGGCTGGCAGACCATGGCCCTGGCAGGCACAAGAAAGAGCGGCACAGAAGGGGCGTGGGACGACAAAAACCGCCACGAGCAGGCTATAGTCGCCGACTATATACGACAGGTTCTTACCCCGGCTGCAGCAGATCTCACAGAATCAGAAGCCTATACCTTCCAGGCAGGCGGCGTGGAGCATCTGCGCACTGATTTTGCTTTCAAAACAAAGGAAAGCATGCGCATACAGGACGTGGTACATAGCCTGCATCCTACACCCGCTGTCTGCGGCCTGCCCAAGGAAAGGGCGCAACAATGCATCCTGACCACGGAAACGCAGGACAGGCGCTATTACTCCGGCTTTCTGGGCTTCTGGGACAACGGCCAGGCCTGCAGCCTCTATGTAAACCTGCGCTGCCTCAAGCTGTCGCAGCAGGGCGTTCGCCTGTACGCAGGCGGCGGCATCCTGCCGCAGTCGGATCCCGATTCGGAATGGCTGGAAACATGCGGCAAGATGTGCACCATGCTGGCCCTGCTCGGGGAAATGCCGGAGGACTAGCCATGTATTCAGATAATGCCCTTGTACGCGAAGTTGTTGCCCTGGCCCGTGCCCATAACATCCGGCATGCCATCGTCTGCGCCGGCTCCAGGAATGCCCCCCTTGCGCACAGCTTTGCAGCCTGCCCTGACATAGAGGCCATACAGTGCGTTGACGAACGATCGGCTGCCTTTGAGGCGCTGGGCATGGCAGAAGTATTGCAGGAGCCTGTCATCGTCTGCGTCACCTCCGGTTCTGCCATGCTGGATGCCGCCCCTGCCATAGCAGAGGCCTTCTATCAGGAAATACCGCTGATCCTGGTTTCTGCTGACAGGCCTTCCTGCTGGATTGACCAGAGGGACGGGCAGACCATGCATCAGCCCTATGCCCTGAAAGAATTTGTGCGCTGCTCTGTGCAGCTGCCTGAATCAGGCAATATCAGCCACGCCAACCGCCTCATCAACATGGCCTATCTTGCAGCCAGGGGGCCGGTGCCAGGACCTGTGCATATCAATGTTCCCATAGACGAGCCATTCTTCTCCTGCACCACACCAGAACTGCCTGCCCCCAGGGTGCTGCATGCAGAGCGTCCTTCAGGATACGACGTAAGCCCCGATGCCCGTGCAGAGATTCTGTCTGCACGCCGCATTCTCATTGCAGCAGGACAGATGCCTGCTGATCCGGACACGCAGGCAGCCATTGCACGGCTTGGCAGGTACGGCGTTGTCACCATAGCAGAGCATCTGGCAAACCTGCCTGCAGACACAGGAGCCGTCACCCTGGCAGATCTTGCCCTGGCAGTACTTTCTGAAGAAGAGAGCAGAAGCCTTGCTCCGGATCTTGTCATAACCATAGGCGGACACATTGTCAGCAAGCGCTTCAAGCGCTTCCTGCGCAGCCTTGAGCCCTTAAGCCACTGGCATACCGGAACTGACGACAGTGCGGCACCCGATGTTTTCCAGCATCTCACAAGGCTAGTCAGGACAGACACAAATTCCTTCCTGGCTGCCCTTGAAAAAGTGCTTGCAGAAAAAGAAGAGGCTCAAGAAAAGGCCTTTCAGTCTTCCTGGCAGAAAATGCAGGCTGCCCTTGCGGCCAAGGTGCAGGCCTACTTTGCAGACGATTGCCTGCCCTTCTCGGATCTTGCCTGCATGGCGCACTTTTTCAACACGCTCCCCGAAGGGTCGTATTTGCATCTTGCCAACTCATCCCCGGTGCGCAATGCCCAGTATTTCTCCCTGCCGGAAAATACGCATGTGTATTGCAACCGCGGCGTCAACGGCATTGACGGATCCCTCTCCGCAGCCCTTGGCAATGCCATAGCAACAGACAGGCCAGTCTTCTGCCTCATCGGGGACCTAAGCTTCTTCTACGACAGCAATGCCTTATGGCGCCAGCAACTGCCAGGCAATCTGCATATCCTTCTTTTTAACAATGGCGGCGGCAACATATTCCGTACCCTGCCAGGCCTTAACTCGCCCTACCGCGATACCTTTATAGCAGGCAGCAACAGCTTTTCTGCCAGAGAGCAGGCCATGCAGGCGCATCTCGCCTACGCTTCTGCCAAAACGGCTACTGAGCTGGACAGGGAACTGCCCGGCTTTGTGAGCAGCAATACGGCCTGCCTGCTGGAAGTGTGTACGGATGCAGAAATTTGTGCCAGGGCCCAGAAAGAACTTGTTTCAGCCGTCAGGGGCTGAAACCACCAGCAGGGGACGCAAAACGTCCCCCTTCACACAGTCCTTTGCAAAAGGGACGACAACTGCTGCCAAAAGCAGCCACAGCAAGGAGTACTTCATGGCAGAGCGCACATGGAAGCCCATCAGGCAATATGAGGAAATACTGTTTGACTGGTACAACGGCATAGCCCGCATCACCATCAACAGGCCAAGGTACCGCAATGCCTTCACCCCGGAGACGACCAAGGAACTGTCCGATGCCTTTGCCTTCTGCCGCGAGTGCCAGGACATAGATGTTGTCATCCTCACCGGCGCAGGCGACAAGGCCTTTTGCAGCGGCGGCGACATGCACGTCAAGGACCGCGGCGGCTACAGGGGCAAGGACGGCGTCAAGAGACTCAATATCCTGGACGTGCAGAAGCAGATCCGATCCATTCCCAAGCCTGTCATTGCCATGGTCAACGGCTATGCCATAGGCGGGGGCCACGTGCTGCACGTGGTCTGCGATCTCACCATAGCCTCTGAAAACGCCATCTTCGGGCAGACAGGCCCTCACGTGGGCAGCTTTGATGCCGGCTTTGGCGCAAGCTACCTGGCCCGTATCGTCGGCCAGAAAAAGGCCAGGGAAATCTGGTTCCTCTGCCGCCAGTATTCTGCGCAGGAAGCACTGGAAATGGGCCTGGTCAACAAGGTCGTGCCCTTTGACCAGCTTGAAGACGAGACAGTAGCCTGGGCAGAGCGCATGATGGAAATGAGCCCCATGGCCCTGCGCATGATCAAGGTCGGCCTCAATGCCGAGCTGGACGGCCAGGCAGGAATCCAGGAACTGGCAGGAGATGCCACCCTGCTCTACTACCTCACCGACGAGGCACAGGAAGGCGGCAAGGCCTTCCTTGAAAAACGCAAGCCCAACTTCCGCGACTATCCCAAGTTTCCCTAGGAATAAGGGACATGCCTGTCTTAAGGAGCATAAGGAGCACGAGGAACTAAAGGAGCACTTCCATGGCCTGGCACTATCGTCTTGTACACCGCCTGCTGCACTTTATTGAACCGGCAGGCACCTCCAGAGGCGTCTATACCACGCGCGATGCCTGGTACGTCGTTCTCAGCGACGATACCGGCAGATACGGCGTCGGTGAATGTGCACCGCTGCCGGATTTGAGCTGCGATGCTGGTCCTGACTACGCTGAGCGCCTGGAAAAGGTGTGCCAGGACTTCTGTGCCACTGGATCTGTTGACTCATCCTGCCCGGAGGAGAGCCCCTCCATGCGCTTTGGCCTGGAAACTGCCCTGCTGCACTATGAAAAAGGCAGTGTCCGTTTTTATGACACACCCTTCAGCCGCGGCGAAAAGGACATTCCCATCAACGGCCTGGTGTGGATGGGCAATCATGAAAAGATGCTTGAGCGCATGAAGGCCAAGCTGGCCATGGGCTTCAAATGCCTCAAGTTCAAGATAGGCGGCATTGACTTTGAGAGCGAATGCGACCTTCTTTCCAGGGTGCGCGCCCTCTATCCTGAGCCCTGCGACCTTGAGATTCGCCTGGATGCCAACGGATCCTTTAGCGCTGAAAACGCCATGGAGCGGCTTGAAAGGCTTGCCACATTCAGGCCGCATTCCTTAGAGCAGCCGGTGCGCCAGGGCAACTGGCAGCTTATGGCTGAATTATGCAAAAACTCCCCGATCCCCCTGGCCCTGGACGAAGAACTCATCGGTGTCACAGGCACAAGGAAAAAGGAGCTTGTGGAGACCATCCGCCCTGCCTACCTGGTCATAAAGCCTTCCCTGCACGGCGGCATAAGAGGCATGGAAGAATGGATTGAGCTTGCAGGGAAATATGGCGTCGGGCACTGGGTCACCAGCGCCTTGGAATCCAACATCGGCCTCAATGCCATAGCGCAGTGGCTCGGCAGGGAAGATCCTGCCATGCCGCAGGGACTGGGCACGGGGCAGCTTTTCTCGGACAACTGCGAGCTTATGCCGGCTTCGCTCCGCGGGGCCGCCATGCACTGCGATCCTTGCGCAGCAGAGCCGAATCTGGCTTCATGGCTCGGGCTTACTGGTTTCATGACAAAGGACTAAAGCAAAGAACTAAAGACAACGGACTACAAGAAGCACAAGATGACATACGTCGGAACAACTCCGCTCAGCAGTAC
>JAUMVQ010000241.1 GCA_030530085.1 Desulfovibrionaceae bacterium
GCCCGTGCGCATCATGGTGTCATTTTTATGGTTTCACGATGTGCTTTCAGGACAGACAGATTGTGTATGGAAAAGTTTTGTACTTGATTTATTTCAGTCTGTCAACATTATTTTTATACAAAAGTGATATTTTAAAGACAGGCTCTGCATCGCTGCAGGAGCGCTTTTTTCTTTCCATTTCCATCTTTGCCTCGTCCAGGGCTTTCATAATGCGCAGGACATCGTTGATGGAATATTTTCTTCTTTTTGCAGAGCAGTCCTTTGCCTGAGCCTTATGGGCGTCATCCTGCACTTCATTCTGTTTTTCACTCTGCATTGCAGACTTATCGGCTGCTGGGGCGTTCTTTTTCTTCATATGGATACTCCTATGAGCTTAAAGGTGAGGTATAAAGGTATAAAGGTACGGAGCGGCCTGCGCGCATCATGGGTTCATCATTATGGTTGCATGATGTGCTTTCAGGACAGGCAGATTGTGTATGGAGCAGACAATAATTTGTTTATTTCAATCTGTCAAGATTAATTTTATATAAAAATACTACTTTCTGGAAAATCCGTCAGCCACGTCAGATTGCGGTATCTTTGCGATTATAAGCCATGTTCGAGACCAGGGGTATCTAGCTGTCCCTGCTATGTGGCAGGTACCGGAATTTGAGCACCTGCGCAGTGAATCAGGGCTATCTATAAATTTCTTTTTATTTAGTGTCAATATATTATTTTCATTTTTTCATATCAATCAGGGACTCCTTCATGACTTAAAGCGGCTCAGCCGTTTGATGGGTATTAAAAAAGGAGGGCGTGATACCCTCCTTTTCTTATTTGTTTATTCTGGCAGGCGCTTCTTCAGCCCCTCCGGGACCGGAAAAACTCCTGCAAAAGATCAGCCGAGCGTTCAGCCCTGACTCCGCCCATATGCCATACCTTGTGATTCTGGAACGGCATATCGAGAATATCGGCTCTTGAGCCGACTGCCCCTGCAAGCAGGTCCTGGGCGCCATAGACAACACCGTCTACCCTGGCGTGCACAATTGCCTGGGCACACATGACACATGGCTCAAGGGTCACAACAAGCACGCAGCCATACAGCCGGTAGTTGCCAAGCACTTCCCCTGCCCTGCGCAGGGCCAGTACCTCGGCATGGGCTGTCGGATCATGCAGGCGGCATGGCGCATTGGCGCCCTCGCCAACAATTCTGCCGTCCCCGGTCACTACCAGGGCGCCCACAGGGACTTCGCCGTTATCACCGGCTCTTTCAGCCAGTGAAAGAGCCTTGTCCATAAGATTGTCCCATGACCAGCCCTGCGGCGGATCCGGCACAGGACCAGCTACTGGATAGGCGGCAAAAAGAGGCGCACCTGTTTTAAGCTGCCTGCTCAAAAAGCCCCCTAGCCTACGCCATCCTTAAGCAGACTGAGAACTTCCTCGGGGCTGTCTGCATAATGAAGATTTTCTTCCAGCTCATCCATCTTGATGTAGCTGCGCTCCATCATGGGACCCTTCATCCAGTCAATAAGCCCTTTCCAGAAGGCTCTGTCATACAGGATGATCATCTTGTTGATTTTCTGGGTCTGCGCCAGCACCAGGGCTTCTGACATTTCATCCAGCGTGCCACCGCCTCCGGGCATGGCAATCATAGCCTTGGAATATTTGACAAACATAAACTTGCGCAGGGAAAAATACCTGAAGGTGCAGCCAATGCGCACATAGGGGTTGGTTCCCTGCTCATTGGGCAGTTCCATGCTGAGTCCTATGGAGGGGGCATCGGCTTCCACGGCACCCCTGTTGGCAGCCTCCATCAGTCCGGGGCCGCCGCCCGTAATGATGCCAAAGCCTGCCTGCCCGACAGCACGTGCAACAGCCACTGTCTGCTGATAGTCGGTACTGTTCTCCTTGCTTCTCGCCGAGCCGAAAATAGAGACACAGTCATTGTGGATGGCATTCAGCTTGTCAAAAGCAGTCACAGTCTCAGCCAGGATGCGCAGCGTGCGCCAGGAATCCGTGGAGACGGTATTGACCATGGACATGTCATACAAGTCGTCAATGATATTCTGCGATAATTCGGGCATCAGGATCTCCTTCTGAAGTCTTTGTGCAACTGGCAAAAAACGGGTTCTGCCTTTGTTTTCTTGTGCCTTTTAGGGCACCGTCCGTCAAGGATCTGATGCTGCTGTTTCCCATGGGAGACGTGTTCACGCTATCTGGCAGTTCCAGGCATATGTGTCCAGCAGTTTCATGCAGACAGAATGAACTGCCTCACAGGTACAGACAGCCATCCCTTGTATAATGGCAATAGCACTGATTTTATTTGGCAAAACATCAATACAGCACAGCATACAACTGCAATGACAAATAATATCATACTACTGCACCTTGCTGAAGAATAACAATATAATAGTGCCTCTTGTGACATTTTTCTTGATTTTTTCTGTCGCTGGTTTAAAATTTATGCGGTTAATTGGGAAAACATACCCTCATTCTTTCCTCTGCCGCACATGCACAAAATTATGCGGCTTTCGTAGGAGACCCCATGAAAATACACTTTCTTGGTGCGGCCCAGACTGTCACCGGTTCCTGCTTCCTTATTGAAGCATGCGGCAGGCGTTTCTGCGTTGACTGCGGCATGCATCAGGGCAACAAAGCCATTGAAAAACGTAACCGCGATGCCTCCGAGTATAACTGCGAATGCGTTGACTTTGTGTTGCTGACACATGCTCACATCGACCATTCCGGCCTGCTGCCCCTTATGGTTAAAAACGGCTTCAAGGGGGACATT
>JAUMVQ010000242.1 GCA_030530085.1 Desulfovibrionaceae bacterium
GGTGCCGGAAGAAGTATCGCGGCTCACGACAACGATTTTGCCGTCCTTGCCGCCAAGTTCCTTCCAGTTGGTGACCTTGCCGGTGTAGATGTTGCGCAGCTGTTCGGAGGTCAGGTTCTTGACGGGGTTTTCGGGATGAACAACAGGAACAATGGCGTCATAGGCAATGGCTGTGGCCACAGGCTTGACGTCTTTCTTTTCGGCAGCCTGCTTTTCCTTATCCTTCATGTCGCGGGAGCTCATGGCCACGGCACACTGGCCCTCTATAAGGGCCTTGATGCCGTTGCCGGAACCGCCGCCGGAGATGGAAAGCTGGATATCGGGATGGGCAGCCATGAAGGACTCACCTGCTTTCTGCATGACAGGAAGCACTGTGGTGGAACCGTTGATAACGAGCTGGCCGGCTGAGGCAGGGGCAGCCATGGCAAGGCCGAGAACGGCACATGCGAGAATTTTACCGAGAGACATACTGTTTCTCCTTATGAAGTGATGTCACTGAAATGATGTCTTTGTAAGGACAGGAACCAGGATGCTTTCCCGTTCCGTCAGGCGGGAATTTCTCTTTCCTTTGTTACAGGATCGTGTCGGCCAGGTGTATTGTCTGTGAAGCGTATCTGCCTGCAGAAAATCCTGCCTGAAAGGAGCAAAAAGGCTGCCTGCGCATTGTTCCGGCTCTTGTGGCTTCCTCTGATGAAAGGGCAATAGAGCCATCTTCTCAGGACGAGAACGGCATATGCGATGAAGGGAAGCACTGCTTTTCTGCCTGAGGAAAGACAGGCGAGCTGTACCAGCAGCCCGTAGCTATCCCTGCAGAACTGTTTTTTGAATTCAGGAAAATCTTTGCGGCAGGAGGAACACAGTTTTTTGACAGCCGCACACTGCAGGCCTGCCTGCCTGCATGTACACGCACTGCCTCATCATTATAAGGACAAGCTGACAGAATGCCCGCATCATCTTGTACTGCCATCTTTTAGCCTGTATTTTCCAGGCATCATCCTGGCTGCTAAATGCCCGTCACAAAATCGTCATATTGCCATCATACTGTTGTGACGTGCAGGGCGTTTTTACCTTTTCCTAACCATACGGAGTGCCATATGTCAGAAGGAACAGTTTTAATCATAGAAGACGATGCGGATATCCGCGAGCTGCTTCGCTTTAACCTGGAAAGGGAAGGCTATGAGCCTTTGGAGAGCGCTGACGGCATCAGCGGCCTTGCCATGGCAAAGGAACATATTCCGGACTGTATCCTGCTGGACATCATGCTGCCTGGCATGAACGGCCTGGAAGTGTGCCGCAGCCTGGCTGCGGGCACCGAGACCAGGGACATACCTGTGCTTATCCTGACTGCCAAGGGCGAGGAAATGGACAGGGTTGTCGGCCTGTCCCTTGGTGCAGACGACTATGTGGTCAAGCCGTTCAGCGTGCGCGAGCTCATGCTGCGCATCAGGGCTGTCCTAAGAAGGCGCCGCCGTCCTGCAAGCGATGCAGGCGCAGTCACCGCCCATGGCATCCATCTGGATACATCGGCCCATGTGGTAACTGTGGACGGCACCGAGGTTGCCCTGACCGCTACGGAATTCAGGCTGCTGGAAGACCTTATGCGCCACGGAGGCATTGTCCGCACCCGCGAGCAGCTGCTTGAGCACGTATGGGGCTATTCATTTGAAGGCTATGCCAGGACTGTCGATACGCATATGCGCCGCCTGCGCTCAAAACTGGGCGATGCGCAGAAGTATCTGGAGACAGTGCGCGGCGTAGGCTACCGTTTCAACAAAATTCGCAAGGAAGAGGCATAGCCTCCGGCCAGGCTGAGGGATCAGGCTCCCTGCCCTGCTGTTCTGGCATTTTGCCAGCGGAGTACCGGAACGTGTTTAAGTCATTTACCATTCGTATTTTCGCCAGCGTGCTGGCTGCCGCCCTGCTTTCCATAGGATGCACGGTCTACTTCGGGCTGCGGGCCATGGAGCAAGGGCAGGAGCTGGATGTCAGGGAAAGGATGATCAGCGAGGCCTCCCTGGCCTCGGAACTGTGCAGGCTCAATGGCGGCGATGCCGCAAAGGTTGCAGACTATTTTGCCACCAAGGGGCACAAGGAACTGCGGCTCACCATTGTTGACAGCAAGGGCGACGTCGTTTTCGACTCCATGCGCAAGGACACAGGTGAAAGCCTGGACAATCATGCTGACAGGCCTGAAATCATAGAGGCAGCCAGGGAAGGCTCAGGCTTTTCCATGCGTGACAGCGGCACCTTGTCAGAAACGCTGGTCTATGCCGCAGTGAGCATGGGAGACGGATCCATACTGAGACTTGCCGTGCCCATGAGCGAGGTGCGCCACGTTCTCTGGAGCCGTTCCGAGATGCTTTTGCGCACCGGGCTGCTGGCCGCCTTTCTCTCTGCCCTTTTTGCCGTGCTTGTGTCGCTGTCCCTGAAAAAATCCTTCCAGCCCATGATACATGTGGTGAAGGACATTGCCTCAGGGCACCTTGAGCGCCGCATCTCTGCCTACCCTGGCAAGGAATTTGCCCCGCTGGCAGAGGCCGTCAACTCCATGGCCCACAGCATAGAGGAACAGCTTAAGACGCAGGCAGATCAGACAGCCCAGCTTGAGACCATACTCAACGCCATGAGCGACGGCGTGCTCGTCCTGGGACAAAAAGGGCATATCCGCCGCTGCAACAGGGCCATGGAAAGAAGCTTCCCTGCCATCAGCAGCTCAAATCTAAATTGGTCTGGTGAAATACGTATAGCTGACTAAAAAAGTGAAATTTTC
>JAUMVQ010000243.1 GCA_030530085.1 Desulfovibrionaceae bacterium
ATGAAAACGTCAAATTGTACTATGGCATCTCATCTGGTGAATCTCTTAGCTATCACGCAAACGCATACGCCTGCGGGAACAATCTTCAAGTGAAAGGAGGAGGTAAGGTAGTAGGAGAAGAATGGAATTCATTTCAATTGCTAGGTGGTAGTGCATGTGCTGGATATGGGGCAGAAAATTCGACAGTAAAAGCTAATGACAACACCGTGGAAGTGGCCGATCTGGTATTCACCATTGAAGACCTAGGCTACATTAAAATTATTGGTGGTGAAGCTGATAACAACTCAGCTAGCGGTACTTGTCTTGCAGAGGCAAATGGAAATACTTATATTCTGAATGGCGGTACGTATAGCGGGACTATTTATGCTGGCTATGCAAGTTTAACAAACGCTGATTCAGGCACAGCAGAGGCAAGCAATAACAGGGTAGAGCTGAGAAACGGATCTTCAGGAGCTCCTGACCTGACTAATGCCTCGATCTGCGTTGCTAAGGCCAGCGCCAATAACGCCAACGTTACTCTCAAATCAACCGGAAACAGCCTGAATTTCTATGATGTGAAGGGCATGACTGCCAAAAGCATATCTGGTTTTCAGAGTCTTAATTATGAATACAGCGAAATGGTTGCCGGCGATGTCATTCTTACTGTGACCGGAACAGATGACGAAAAAACAACGTCTATCGCCAAGACGGACGTGTCAGTAAGCGTTGTCAATCTCTATGGCAAGAACAGCGGCGAGTTTAAGATAGGGGACAAGGTCGTCCTTCTGAAGAATGACAACGGCCTTGATACGACCGATATAAAAACAAAAGCTGTTATCACTGCTGAGACAGGCATCTCCCTGACCTATGAAGTAGAAATTCAGACGAATGACGATGGAACAGAACTTTTCCTGACGCGCACGGGCACGAATGACCGTGGCGACAAGGACGGCACAACGGTCAATCCCGGCACCAAGGCCATTGCCGAAGGTGCAGCCGCAGGGCTTGCCCTTGTCAATGAATCAGCCAATGCCTCCATTGAGTTTTTGCGTGACTTCTCCGTTAGCGGCGGATCAATAACACCCTTTGTCTATGTGCAGGGTTCTTCCATGCGCCATGAGACGGGCTCCTCCATCAATATGAGCGCTGTCTCCCTTATGGCCGGTCTTGGCACAGGCATTGAGACAGGTGCCGGAACCTTAAGCGCCGGAGCCTTCTTTGAATACGGAAAGGGCTCCTATACTACCCACAACTCCTTCAGCAATTATTCCGATGTCGATGGCGACGGCAATTCTTGGTACATGGGCGCCGGCATTCTGGCCAAGATGGACTTTGTTCCTACAGGTCCTGGCCACTTCTACCTGGAAGGCTCTGCCCACATGGGTACCTTGCACAACGAATATGACAGCAATGACCTCTATGACGCCAATGGCAATGTTGCCAAATTTGACATGGACAGTCCCTACTACAGCCTGCACGGCGGCTTAGGCTACGTCTGGAACATGGCAGAAGGACACGATCTCGATGTCTACGGCAAGTACATCTGGACCAGGGTGCAGGGAACGGACGATACGCTGACCACCAAGGACAAGTTTGAGTACGACGACATGGATTCCAACAGGGTCCGCTTCGGCGTGCGTTACACCTACAAGGGATCAGAGCGCTTCGTACCCTATGTGGGTGCAGCCTTTGAGCATGAGTTCTCCGGATCCTGCGACTCCAAAGCCTACGGACACTCCGTGGCAGCACCGAGCTTCAAGGGCAGCTCCGGCATGGGAGAACTCGGCCTTATGATGAAGCCCACCGAAGAACTGCCTCTTTCCATCAACCTCGGCGTGCAGGGATATGTTGGCCAGAAGCAGGGTGTTTCCGGCAACTGCAACATCATGTATGAATTTTAATCCTGCAGGCTGAAGCCTGGCACACACATAATCAAAAAGACATCCTTCTTTGGGCTGAACCGGAGGAGGATGTCTTTTTTGTATGCCTGGACGGCTTTTTCTGGATGAATGTGAAAGAGCTTTGTCCTTATTCCTAAGCTCATATTCATAATGCAGCTTGTTGAATTTGCGCATGAATATGCAGGTGAAGTCTTGTCTACTGCATGCTCCTGCTGAGCAGCTCCTGATAGCTGTCTACATGGCTGTAGCGCACAATGCCGTCTGACATGGTGTCAAAGAGCTTTTTGGCACAATCAATTTTAGCCCTTTCAATATCGCGCAGGTCCTCGGGCTGCATGGAGCCCTTGGTTTCGGCAACAAAGTAGATGTGATTTACCTTGCCGTCATGGAAGACAACGGCCCAGTCAGGCGAATAGTTGCCAAACGGGGTAGGTATAAAAAAACTTCTGGGAAGCTTTGCAAAGATATTGACCTCCTCTGCTGCATCAAGGTCCTCCGCAAACTTCCATTCAACGCTTTTTTCAGCCATGCCGTCTGTAAACACATATTCCTGAATGGCCTTCTTAGCAGGATAGGCCTTTTTCAGCGGAAGATAGTGCTTGTCCTTGGTAAAGATATCTTTGTCGAAGCTTCCGCCGGAGGGCTCGTAGCAGATATTCTTCACAACTATGGCTGCTTTCTGTTTCCTGATAATCTTCACCACCCTGCTGATGAAGGCTTCAGGATTGCTTTTGTACATGTCAAACTTTGAGCGTTTTATCCCCTGCAGGATTTCTGCCACAGTCTTTCGTGTCAGGACTGTTCCTTCGGCAATCTTCCCTACCAGGTCATAGGTAACAATACCCGGGCCGGCATGGTCTATTCTCTGAGTCCTG
>JAUMVQ010000244.1 GCA_030530085.1 Desulfovibrionaceae bacterium
TGGATTTTGCCGGCCAGTACCGCACTCTGCCTGACATCTGTGTCGCAGAATGGGTAGAAGAGTAAGAGTCGTCAGGAACGAGCTTTTTTAAGGATATATAGGAGATAAGTATGCAGGTTATATGTCCTAGTTGTCAGAGTTGTTTTCTCCTTCCTCCCGGAGTGAAAACCGGAACCCGTCTGAGGTGCTCTGTCTGCAGGCATGAATTTTCCTATACAGGGCCTGATGTGCCTCATGAACCTGTACAGCAAGCAGACGCTTCTCCTGAATCTTTTGGCATGCCTTCCCCGGCCGCTGCGAAGCCTCAGCCTGTACAGGAGCAGATGTCCGGGCAGTCGTATTCTGACCAGTCCCTGAATTTTGAGCCTGCCTCTTCAAAAGAAGTTTTCCTGCCCAAAAGCGGCTCCGGGGACCTGCCCGTGCTGGGTGCAAAGGAAAAGAAAAGCCATGCCGGCCTGTGGCTTGGCCTGCTGATCCTGATAGGCCTGGCAGGCGTTGCCGCCTGGTTCACTGTCCCCGAGTTCCGCAGCTGCCTTATGCAGTACAAGGACAGTTTCTTTGCAGAAGACAGTGCAAAGCCTGCTCCTGACACAAATGCAAAGGCAGAGTCTGCCGCAGCGGCACCACAGCAGGATCAGCCGGCTGCAGTGCGCACGGATACGCTCATTTTTGAAAATACGGGCAACCGCTATGTCGATAACGACCATACAGGCAAGCTGCTCATAATCGAAGGCAGGGTCAAAAACACAGGCGATACTGCCATGGGCAATATCATGCTGCATGCAGCCCTGCTTGATAAGGACCGCAAGGTTATAGACAAGGCAGAGCAGGTAGCCGGACATGTGCTTACTGATTTTCAGCTCAAGGTCATGACCAGGGCTGAAATGATCAAGGCGCTCGATGAAGAGGCGCAGGGCGGCTCTGGTGTAGCCGCAAAGGACGGCACAGTTCCCTTTATGATTATCTTCTGCAACCCGTCCGATGACCTCTCTGAATTTTCCGTCAAGATTGGCAAGGCAGACAAGGTAGCTGATACAGCACCAGCCCAGTCCGGTGCAGCAGCACCTGCAGCACCTGCTGAACCTGTGCAGCCTGCTGCTCCTCTGCCTGATGCCCAGCAGATGCCTGCACCTTCACTGCCGGATCCTGCAGCTGCACCCCAGGCTCCTTCTGCAGCACAGCCGCAGTCCGTACCGCAGACCGTTCCGCAGTCCATGCCGCAGTCTGTACCCCCTGCAGTGCAGCCTACAGCGCAGTAGATATCACCCCATCAATAAACGGCTTTTGTATGGCCTTGCCTGCCTTGCAGGTCAGGGTAATGCCAGGGCAGTCCTGATGCACAACGCAAGGACAGCCCTGGCTTCTTCTTTTGGGGAACAAAAAAAGGCAGGAGCCGGAACGTTTGTCCTCTCCTGCCTTTTTCATGGGCTGCTATGAGTTAGTGCGGGCTTTTGTCCCGCTATTTCTTTTTGGTGTGGCTTGAGCGCAGCTTGACGCGCATGGGCGCATGCTGAATTTTGAAGATGCGCCTTAGGCTTGATTCCAGATACCTTGCATACGTGGGGGAAACCCTTTCGGCATCACTGACAAAAAAGACGAACGTAGGCGGTTCGGATTCAGCCTGGGTAAGGTAGAAAAACTTGGGGCGCACGCCCTTGACCAGCGGAGGCTGATGGGCCTCAAGCGCCTGCTGCATGGCCTTGTTCAGCTGTGAGGTGGATATACGGACAAGGCATTCCTTGCGGACCTTGACGGCCATGGGCAGGATTTTTTCCAGCCCGAAGCCGCTTTTGGCAGACACTGTAAGGACCGGCACATGGCCGCAGAAGCCCAGGATTTCCCTGGCTCTTTTAACCACTTCGGCCAGTTCGCTTTTTTTAAGCAGGTCGGCCTTGTTGATAATGATCATGAAGGGAATCTTGCGGGTGTTGAGCATGTCCATGAGGCGCTTGTCCTGGGCGCTCACCCCTTCAATGGCATCCAGCGTCAGCAGGGTTACGTCAGCCTTGCCGGCGGATTTTATGGCCGAGTTGGCCGAGTATTTTTCAACCGTGTCGGTAATGCGCGTCTTGCGCCGTACCCCGGCAGTATCCACAAAGACATAGTCTGAACCGTTGACTGAAAAACGGACATCGACGCTGTCCCTGGTCGTTCCGGCCACATTGGAGACAATCATGCGCTTTTCGCCGGACAGGGCGTTGATAAGCGAGGACTTGCCCACATTGGGGCGTCCCAGCATGGCCAGGCGGAGCTCAGGCGCTTCCAGGGTATCGACCAGCTGGTCCTTGGGAATGAGGTCGCCAAGCTCCTCTGCCAGCTCGTTGAGATTGTGGCCGTGTTCGGCAGATACTGCTATCAGCGGAAAGCCCAGGGCATGGAACTCGCTGCAAAGCCTGTCAGCAAGCTCTGCCCCGTCCACCTTGTTGACGACACATAAGACAGGCACATTGAGCTTGCGCAAATGGTTGGCAAGATAGGTATCTGTAGGCAGAAGGCCGTCCTTGCCGTCAACCACAAAGGCTATGACGCTGGCCGTGGCAGTGGCAGTATGCACCTGGTTCAGGATCTCTGCCTCAAAGCCGCGTATGCCCTCAGGGCCTTCCTGCACGACGGATTTTTCATCCAGGGTGACACCGCCTGTATCAATAATGCCGTACAGAGGCTTGTTTTTGCGGCGGACAACACCTTCCAGACGGTCCCTTGTCACACCAGGCCTGTCATGGGTAATGGCACGGTTGGAATGGATAAGTCTGT
>JAUMVQ010000028.1 GCA_030530085.1 Desulfovibrionaceae bacterium
TCTTTGGCGGCGCCTCTCCTGAAACCTATCCCCTGCAGAAAAAACGCCACTCCGACGAATTTTTGCGCACCATTGCCCATCTGCGCCCGCGCACCAACAAATACTCGGCTGCCTTCCGCATCCGCTCAGAGGCAGCTACAGCCATCCACGACTTTTTCCACAAGGAAGGCTTCTGGCAGGTCCACACGCCCGTGCTCACAGGCTCTGACTGCGAAGGTGCCGGAGAGATGTTCCGCGTGACAACGCTGGCTCCCGGAGAAAAGGACCTTACCAAGGATTTCTTCAACCGCTCCTGCCAGCTCACCGTATCAGGACAGCTTGAGGCAGAAGCTCTGGCCATGGGACTTGGCCGCGTGTATTCCTTCGGCACGACCTTCAGGGCAGAAAACTCCAACACGCCACGCCATGCTGCAGAATTTGTCATGGTAGAACCGGAAATGGCCTTTGCCGACTTAAACGATCTGCAGAAGCTGGCAGAAGACCTGGTGCACTACGTGACCGGCTATATCCTTGAGCACTGCGAAGAGGACATCACGCTCTTTGACCGCTTTGTGGAAAAGGGCCTCATAGACAAGCTGCGCGTCATAGCCCATGAGCCCTTTGCCCATGTCACCTACAAGGAAGCCGTCGAAATTCTTGAAAAGAGCGGTAAGGAATTTGTCTATCCCGCCTCCTACGGCGTGGATCTGCAGACCGAGCATGAACGCTTCCTGGCAGAGGAATATTTTGGCAAGGCAACCATCGTGACGGACTATCCCCGCGAAATCAAAGCCTTCTACATGAGGAGCAATGATGACGACGAAACCGTCGCAGCCATGGACGTGCTTGTGCCCCGCATAGGAGAGCTCATTGGCGGCTCGCAGAGAGAGGAACGCCTCCCCCTGCTTGAGCATCGCATCATAGAGCTTGGCCAGCAGCTTTCCGACTATGACTGGTACCTGGACCTGCGCCGCTTCGGCACCAATCCCCACAGCGGCTTCGGGCTGGGATTTGAGCGCCTCATCATGATGCTCACCGGCATCACCAACATCCGCGACGTCATTCCCTTCCCCCGCACGCCCGGCAACCTGTCATTCTAAAAGGACCCCAGCAAAGCAACATATCAGACGGCATTTTTGCCAAAGCAGAAGGCCCCCGTGACCATACGTCACGGAGGCCTTTCTTTTGTGCAAACACCGACAAACAAGCCAAGCCTATATCTGCGGACCAGCCTGGCAAATTTTCTTTGCATTCAAGGCAATACTAAAAAAAATCTTATTGTCAGGCTTGTGTTATTTGCGCTGGTCTGTTCCTTGGCACTGGTACACTACGGTAGCTACCATCCTTACACACACTGGACTCCCTAAGACGATGTTAGTCTCTGCGCATTGGGAAGTCATAGTTCCAAAAGGCTCAGCATGCTGATATCCCCAGGCTATGCATTTTTTCTTGGCCTCTGCCAAAGCCTGTTCTTTGTTGCCTACAGGTATTTCTGTTCTTGGGTCCCAGAAAATAGCCATAGAGACAGTAGCATCGGCTTTACTGCCTGTTGATGCAATCCAGTCCTTATGTACCTTCTTGGCACAGCCCACAGTAAACGCAATCACGATCAAAAGAGTGACAATTGCAAATATTTTGCGCATAGTATGCCTCCATATAACGCCTAAAACAACAGACTCACGCTGTTTTATGGTTGCTCGTACTGCCTTCAAAAAAATGCCGCCATTGAAGGCTTTTGATGTAACGGAATCGAAAAAAAAACTGTTCTGCAAAGTAAAAACGTATATTCAGCTATTAATGTTACTTCAAAAAAAAAAAAAACGGCAAGCATTTTTGCGCATTGCCGTTAATTTCCTGCACATCTTTGTTTTTCTTTCAACTATGTCTGCCTCAGAAAAGAGAACCAGCTCCGTTCTCCCTGCAGTACTATTTTGTCTTTTCGGCATGAAAGGATAGGACTGCACAGTACAGCAGGCAGTAGCAAGGCATTCAGTATTATTTCCGGCATCTGACGGCATAAAAGAAAGGCCCCCGTGACCATACGTCACGGAGGCCTTTCTTTTATGCCTGCCCAGTTTTCTGGGTGCAGGCTCTACCCTTTTGCATTCAGGATGCGCCATACTGTCATATGGCTGATATCGTCCACTATGCCGCACTCAACGGCCTTGCCTGCCAGAAGGCGCAAGGTCCACTTCTTGTGCCCCACGGGAGGATTGCTGCCGGCAAGCTTGCGCAGGGCTTCCTCTGTACTGTACCCGAATTTGGACGGCCTGCTCTGCCTGGCACGGCGTTCCAGGCCAAGGGCGGCATCCATGCCTATGGTCAAAAACTTTTCCTTGATATGGGCCAGGGTCCTGTCACTTACTCCTACCGCCTCGGACACCCTGGAAATCGACCAGCGGTATTCGGCAAATTCCCCTTTGTCCAGCAGCAGCAAGGCACGCGCATAGCGTCTGGCCTTGCTGGTTTTCCCGTCGGAAACAACTTCCTTCAGCATGGTCACTTCTTTTTTCTTCAGGGTAACGCGGTACTGCTTGCCCATATATAACTCCTCAGGGACCTATCTCTTTTTAGCCCTTTCTGCCGTTATTTCAGAAAGAAGCCTGTGACATAAGAGACAGATAGTGAAAGTGAAAATGAAAATATATTTCGACTTCTACCCTAAAAGAGTCTTCCTGACAAGTGTCAGACAAGCATCAGGGATGCAGTACAAAAACGATCTGCAGGTTGTGATGCCTTATTGAGTCTTTAGCCGCCTCTTTTGCGGTTCAATACCCGCTTGAATAAGCCGTGCAGCTCATTTCTGGAAAGGCCCAGCAGGGCAGGAAAAAGAACAGCCGTGAGCCCCACAAGCACAGTGTAGGCAATGCCTGAGCCTATAAAACGCCATATGGAGAGGGCATCCCCTAGTATACCCACCTGCATCGTTGCCCAGCGGCTGAAAAAGGCCAGTGCCAGCAAAAGAGCTATGCTCCACAGCTGATGGCAGGCCAGGCGCCAGAAATGAAAGGGCACAAAGCGGGCTCCAAGCCACAAATAGAGGTTGACTGTAACTATCTGCACGCAGACTGTCTTCACAGCAAGTCCGGTGGCACCGCACCCAAAGCCGTACATGTCATTGGGCGCCAGCAGTATCCAGGCCGTGGCCAGCCCGTAGAACAGCTCGCAGACCTGTATGTTTCTCAAGACCTTGGTGCGGCCCGTGGCATGGAAGACAGAAGTGGCCAGCTGCCCGTAGGCCTGGTGCAAAGGGTACAGGGCCATGATCTGCACAGGCAGCACGGCTGCGGCAAACTCGCTACCCCCGAAGATCTGGACCACTACCCCGGCCTCTGCCAGGGTAAAGCAGGAAAAATAAGCGGCCACCACGTACAGAAGAGGCGCAAACCTGTCTATAAGCCTCCCCATGGCCGGCAAATCCTTCTGTCCCCAGGCAATGGACAGTTCCCGCATAAGAAGGGGCGTCATTGCCGTCACAAAAAGCAGGCAGGCCATGCCTACCTTCTGGGAGAGGGAAAAGAAACCCTGCTCTGCAGAACCGTTAAACCACTGCAAAAGCCAGCGCTCTATGGCCAGCATGAGAAAGGCAATGAGCGCCTTGACAAAGAGCGGGTTGGAATAGTCGTAAAACTCGCGGCAGTAGGCCCGGAAACGCTCCTTTGTCAGAGACCAGGACAGCCTGCCGTCCTGTTCCCATGTCCCCCTGCCGCAGCGGCTTGTCACAATCCAGTACCCCAGGGCAGTGAGCCCCAGCATGGCATACTGCTGGCAGAAGAGCGTATAGATGTCGAGGTAGCCTAGGAAGAAGAGCAGGCACAATGCGCCTACAGCAAGCAGGGAGATGCAGGTGCGCACCATTTCCGAGGGAACCGTGGCCCCTATCCCGTCATTCATGGAGCGCATGACCTGGCACCACCAGGTCAGGTAGGCCCAGAAGGCGGCAAGGGGAATCAGCCACAAGTCCACCCCTGGCAGCAGCAAAGATCCGGCTGAGGGGACGGATGAGATGAGAAGGCCGCATCCAAGCACTATGCAGAGCACAAGGGCGCAGACACGCATGTAAAAGGTAATCAGGGTGCCTTCAGTCTGGCGCCTGGACAGGGCATTGTACATGCAGGTGCTTGTGCCCATGTCCAGAAAGCCAGCCATCTGGTAGAAAAGATTGGTAGCAAAGCTGTAGTCGCCGTAGAGCTTGGGCCCTAAGGCACGGGGCAGGACTGCCTCCATGGCCAGGTACACGGGTACGGCGGCAACATTTGCTATCAGCTTGAAGAGATAGCGGCGTGCCAGTGTTGGAGTCTTTGCTTGCATGTCAGTTTTCTTGCATGTTGCGGACGAATAGTACGGACGAGTGTTGCGGAGAGAAATATTGAGAGAGAATGCTGCGGATACTGCTGGCACCTTTTCTTCTGCGCCTGAAAAGGCAAGCTGCTTCTTATGGGGAATATTGTGGAGAGGGAGGCTTACGGCAGGCATTTCGCCCATTTCGCAGAATCCGAACGATCCGCAAAAGCCGGGCAGTCCGCACGAAGTGCACGCTATACGGGCTCCTTACGGCCCGGTAACCAAAAACCTGCTCCTTCTATGCCTCAGCATGGCCTGGGGCTGAACTTTGATTCCCAGTCAGGGCCGATCTGCTTTGCGAGCATTTTCTCGACCCATTCAATCTGTCTGGAAAGTTTTTCAGCCTTTCTGGCATAGGCTTTCTTCGCCCTGCGTATCCTGGCCAGTTTTCTTTTATCCTTAGCACTGCCTTTTTTGTCAAAAATAGCCGGGGCTTTCTCAAGGAAGGTATCCTTCCAGCTTAAGAGAAGCTCTAAGGGGATGGAATTTTCCTATGCAATCGTTGCTGCATCCTTTTTCCCCTCTAGCAGTTCGATGACAAGGCCGGCCTTGAAGTCAGCGCTGAAAGTTCTATCTGTACAGGACATATATTGAATCTCCCTGGCATAATCGCTCACAGGAATATATCAGCAAGATGCCCCTTCATAAAGCACCCTGAAAGCAATCACAAACCCAAAAGCATAACTACTTTCCCCCAGGAGAATGCCAATGCCAAGGCCAAGCTCAATGCAAAAGGCCAACCCATAAGCTCAATCCATATGCCCCATACAAACCCGGCAAGCCCAGTACAAAACAGGGCGGTTGCGAACAGAAAATGGAAGAAGTATAAGTATTCGCCTGACTATATCTTTCCGCTGTCATCATTCTGCAGGCATCTTCCCGCCGCTGGCAACTTCCGCCAGACTTTTATCCTTCAAGGCACTGCCCTGCAAAGATACTGCCCCCAAACTGCGCAGAGACTGCATAGCGACTGCAAAAAGACTGTGCAAAAATTGTGCAGGCCAGTTCTGTCCAGACAGCGGGCAGCAGACTATCACTCCATGGTATTTCCCTATGAACGACAAACTTTCATCCCTTATGAAGTGCGGCCTTGAAAAGGCCCCGCACAGATCCCTGCTCTATGCCCTGGGACTCACGCGCGAAGAAATAGACCGTCCCCTTGTGGGCATCGTCAATGCCGCAAGCGAAATAGTTCCCGGCCACATGCACCTTGACCGCATAGCAGAGGCCGTCAAGGCCGGCGTCCGCATGGCCGGCGGCACCCCCCTGGAATTTCCTGCCATTGCCGTCTGCGACGGCATTGCCATGAACCATGAGGGCATGCGATTTTCCCTGCCTTCCAGGGACTATATAGCCGATTCCTGCGAGCTTATGGCCCGTGCCCATGCCTTTGATGCCTTAGTCTTTATTCCCAACTGCGACAAGAGCGTTCCTGGCATGCTCATGGCCATGATGCGCCTCAACATTCCCTCCATCCTCATCTCAGGCGGCCCCATGCTGCCAGGCCACGTAAGCTCGGAAAAGACTGCCGACCTCATCACCGTGTTCGAGGCTGTCGGCGGCTTCAAGACAGGCAAAACTTCCGCTGAGGAACTGCAGAAGATGGAAGAAAATGCCTGCCCCGGCTGCGGCTCCTGTGCCGGCATGTTTACGGCCAACTCCATGAACTGCCTTGCCGAGACCATAGGCGTTGCCCTGCCGGGCAACGGCACCATCCCTGCTGCCTATTCAGCCAGGCTGCGCCTGGCCAAGCACGCAGGCATGAAGGTCATGGAACTGCTTGAGAAAAATATCCGTCCCCTGGACATCGTCACTGAAAAGGCTGTCAGCAATGCCATCACCGTGGACATGGCCTTAGGCTGCTCCACCAATACAACATTGCACCTGCCGGCCATCTTTGGAGAGGCTCATCTGCCCATCAGCCTTGACCTTTTTGACAGCATAAGCCGCAAGACGCCCAACCTCTGCCATCTCTCCCCTGCAGGCAAGCACTATATGACAGATTTAGACCTTGCAGGGGGCATTCCGGCAGTCATGGCAGAGCTTTCAAAGGCAAATCTCATCAACCTGGACTGCATGACAGTCACAGGCAAGACCGTGGGCGAGAACCTTGAGGAAAGCCATGCGCATATCCTCAACCACGAAGTCATCCGTCCCCTTGACAATCCCTACTCAGAGGACGGCGGCATTGCCATTTTGCGCGGCAACATCGCTCCTGACGGCTGCGTGGTCAAAAAGGCTGCCGTGGCACCGGAAATGCTGTGCCGCGACGTGCGTGCCCGTGTCTTCAATGGCGAGCACCTGGCCATGCAGGCCATTCTCAACGGGGAAATCAAGCCTGATGACGCCGTGGTCATCCTCTATGAAGGACCGCGCGGCGGTCCCGGCATGAGGGAAATGCTCTCTGCCACGGCTGCCATTACCGGCATGGGCCTTGGCAAGGATGTTGCCCTGCTCACGGACGGGCGTTTCTCCGGCGGCACCAACGGTGCTGCCATAGGCCATATTTCTCCTGAGGCTGCAGACGGCGGCCCCATAGGCATAGTCAAAGACGGGGACATCATCCATATCGACATCCCCGGCCGCAAGCTTGAGCTGAAAATCTCTGACTGGGAGCTGGCACAGCGCATGTCTCAATTTGAGCCTGAAAAGACGTCCAGCCCCTACGGCATCCTGCGCCGCTACGCAGCCCAGGTCACCTCTGCTGCCAATGGTGCCCGCTTCAGGGAAGTGTAGTTTTTTAAGTTTTCTCTAAACAGCCTGCCCGGCTGTCTGCCTCCTTTTTAAGGAGACGGACAGCCGGGCTTTTTTCTTACTTTTGCGTAATGCCAAAGCGCTTTAGTGAAGCCCTGACCGTATCCCGTATGCCTTCATCGGTGTAGAAGTTGCCCGGGATCAGCGCCTCGTTTTTGAGCAGGCGCTGGAAATCGGCAAAAAGCCCTGCATCCGGAGGAACATACTGCGTCCAGAAGTCATCCAGGGACATCTGCTCCTTGTTCATGGCAAGGCCTGGCATGGCATAGATGGCACTGCCCAGGCAGTACACTGCCTTGTTCTCACGCAGGGCGCTTAAGCCCACTGTGCTGTTGCAGAGCACCACTGCCTTGCAGCCCCTGATAATCCTGTCAATCTTGCCGGCCTCCACAAAGCGCAGCCTTGAGCCGCAGCCGCAGGCATTGCCTAAGGAGCGCATGTAGCGGCGGTAATTGATAAGGCCGTTGTCAAAGGGATGGTTCTTGATGAGCAGATAGGTGTCCTTGGGCGCATAGCGGGCAAAGCTGGTGATAACCAGGGCCAGGGACTCAAGGATGCCCGTAAAGGGAGAGTGCCTGCGTATCTGGGAGTCTGAATCCAGCTGCAAGGGCATGAAGTAGAAGGGCACATTCTTATGCAGAAAGCTTTGCAGCACTTTAAGGGAATCCATGCGCCGCCTGCGGCGCATGAAGTAGCGGGGAATAATTCCTGTCAGCTCCCTGAGGGCACCGTCAGGACGGTGCGTCCTGTAATGCGGAAATATCGGCAGGCAGGCAAGATACCCTGCAAAATGCTTCATAATCTGATAGACGCGGTTGCGCTGGGGATTGTCTGCCTGGGATACGCCATATGGCTCATTGTCCGTATACATTGCGGCATAGAGCCTGACGCCTTCCGCAGTCTTGGGCAGGGGGGATGCCCCGTTGACGCCGCCCTCTTCCAGCGTGACAAAGCTGGGACGCAGATAGCCTTCCTCATACACCCAGACACGGATATCATGCTGCCTTGCAAGCAGGATGGCCTCTCTGTGCAAAGGGCGCCAGTCGCCCATGAGCACGATGTCCGTGGTCCTGTTTTCTTCCATGCACTGCGCAATCCAGCCCGGCCATTCATAGATATGGCCGCGCCAGAAGCAGGTTGTACGCCATGACGGCCAGAAGACCAGCTCGCCGCCATTGGTCACGACCTTGCGCACATGGCAGCCGTGTTTTTCCAACTCTTTGCCCAGCCGGCAGAAAAAGGGACCATACGGTCCCTGCAAAAAAAGGAAGCTACGTCTTGAGGCCATAATTATACCTTAGGGTCAGGAAGGCTGTGCTTAAGTTTTTCCAGAAAGGCCGTGCAGTCCGTAAAGCAACCCTGATCCCAGTCATAGTAGGCCGGATACACAAGGAGTGCGGCTGCCACAAGCTCATCCACGGAATTTAAAGTTCTGCGCCTTGGGAAGGAGATTCTGTCAGAAGTCAGCCCCCAGCCTGCATAAAAGGGACCGCCATAGGTACAGACAGGCAATCCCCGAAGCAGGGCCTCAAAGCCTGACTGTGAGGTCAGCGTATGGATTTCATGGCAGATGGCATAGAGATGGCTGATGGAGGCCCTGCGCACAAATGCATCGGCCAGACCAAAGACATCGCTGTCGCTAAGGGCCCCCTTCCTGTTGCCGCTTGTGACATCCGGATGTTCCTTGTACACAATAAAGGCATCAGGCCTTGCCATACGCACTGCCTTCAACAGTTCCAGGTTGGAAGCAATGCCGCAGCCGCCCCTGCGCACCGAGGCATCATCTTCTACCTGCCCCGGAACCAGGACAATAGTCCTGTCTGAAGGAAGATCCGGGATGTCTGCCATGCTGCCCACATTGTACTTGGTAATGCCGGCTGAGCAGAGTTCATCGCGCAAGATCCTGGCGCTTTTAAGCAACTCAGGATCCTGTATGCCGTCGCTTAAGATGCGCTCAAGGCGGCTGGGATGCTCCGGATTGTAGTATATTCCCAAATCGTCAAGCACCAGCGATCCTGGCCTGATAAAGTCAGAGCCAAGCCCCTTGGAGCGGATAAAGCCGTCTTCCATGCGCAGCAGGGGAACATTGTTCTGCCTACACAAATCTGCAAGGCTGTCCGGAGTTTTGGAAGACCAGGCAACCACGCTACCCTTTTCTTCCCTGGCTCTGGCCACAGCCTTTTCTGCACTGGAAAAAAAGCTCTGCCTACCGCCGGTTGAGGCCAGAAAGGCCCTTGCCTGCTCATGCTTCCAGAGCCTGAACCCAAGGCAGGCATGAAAGCCGCGGTTTTGCTCATTGCGGCGCCGCTGTTCAGCCAGAAGGCGGATAATGTCCATAATCTTGCAACGGCGTCCTGTCACAGGATGCACGTAGCGGCTGTAGAGAATGTAGGCAGCGGCAAATACTTCCTCAAGGGTACGACGTGCCTTGCGTCGCTCGCATTGCTGCCTGTCGTCTGTCAGCCCCCAGCCTGCATAGAAGGGCATCCCGAAGCAGTGCACCTTTTTGCCAAGTAGCAGTGCCTCAAAGCCCATCTGGGACGTTACGCAGTAGACCTCGTCTGCCTGTCGCAAAAGGCTTAAGGGGCTAACATCGCATGCCAGAAGATGCACAGAGGCAGGAAGGCTGTCAGCCTTAAAAAAGCCCTGCTTTTTGCCGCTCAGCACATCGGGATGGGTCTTGATCCAGATGTCTGCCCCTGGATGCTCACGCATGGCAGCTTCTAGCATGTTTGCAAAGGTGCCGGCATCCGCCAGTCCCAGGCTGACGCTCAGGTCACCACGTGTCTGGTCCAGCACCAGGATACGCGGCCGCCCATTGTCCGGGATGAGGCCGGAAGCAGCGTCAGGAGCATGGTTGTACTTGCTCAAATTGTGCAAAAGGATGGCATCAATGGCGCTTCTGGCCTCATCCAACAGCTCGGGCGTCTGCCACCCCTCGCTGTTGAGGATATTTTCAAGCTGCGAAGGATGGGTGGCATCGTAGTAGATGCCGGTATCGTCCGCCACCAGCGCATAGGGGTGTGCCCCCTTCACGCCAAGGTCCAAGGAACGCAGAAAGCCGTCCTCTAAGCGCAGTAAAGGAATGCCTTTTTCCCTGGCAAGGTGTTCGGCAGCCATGCCACTGGGCTTGAGTCCCCAGGCAATAACACCGCAGCAGTGCTGCTCAAGCCCTGAGTTCCAGAAGACAGTCTTTTTGAAGGCAGGAACATAGCGCACATCTCTCTCCAGAAATACTTCCAGGGAAGGGGTGCGCTGCATCCAGAACGAAAAGTAACCCCAGTAAGGGCCTTCCTGCGGACGCAGAAGAGCCAGAGCCCTGCGCGCAAGCCTCACGGCCGGCGCAAGTCTCTGGCACATCTGACGCAAAATATAGCCGTAATAGCGGGGGCTCATAACCAACGCGTGACTAAACCAGAACTAGGCTAAGACCAAAATGGCACTAAGACCACACCTGCTGACACGGCCAGCTGGTACACAATCTGGATAATGTCCTTGAGGGACTGCACTGCCTTGCTGTCGTAGGCAGGAAGCACCATGATCTGGTCGCCAGGGCCTACGCCTAAGGATGCGAGGGGACCGACCTCGCCGTTGGGCTTGAGCACCAGCACGTTGCCGGTGTCTGCCCTGTCCGTATAGCCGCCGGCACTGCTGATATAGTCCTTGAGCTTCAGGCGTTCGTTGTAGACCACGGCCTTGGGCATGGTAACCTCGCCTGCCACCTGGACCACGCCGGATTTCTGGGGAACGTAGACAACGTCACCCTCTTCCAGGATAAGATCGTTGATCTCTCCCTTGCGGGAGACCACCACTACGCCGTCAGGCTCAATCTTGCTGGCGCGCTGCACAAAGTCCTGAATAAGCTCCGCTTCCTTGACGCGTATGTTGGCCTCATCCACGGACTGTGATGTGGCTGTCAATGATCGCTGCTCTAAGCGGATCAATGCATCCTGGATGGCCTTTTTCTGCTGCGCTGCCACGGACTGGCGGCGCAGGTAGATGGCGTCTATGGAGGCTATGTTGACATCAACCTTGATGTACTGCAGCAGCTGCTTAAGCGTCGTGCCCTTGGCCACCGGGAAGCGGGAATTGCCCAATATGCCGCCAGTGGCACCCACCATGATGGTATTGCCGGGCGTGTCAGCGTGGAACTCCACGATGTCCTCATCGCGCAGGCTGAAGGACCTGAACTCGGCAAGGCTCATGTAGGAATGATATTCCTTGCCGTCGCGCGTGCCGGATATGCTCACGTGGGAGGCACTGGGCAATGGCCAGGCCATCTTGACCAGGCTTGCGCCGCTTACCCTGCCGCGGTCAAACTCATAAAAGGCCGGCTGGCGGATAAGGCCTGTGGCAGCAATGCCTATGCCGCGGTCTGAGACCAGAATGACATCGCCGTCCTGAAGCTGCAGCCTTGGCAGGCTGCCTTCATTCAGGAAGTCATAGAGATCGACATCTGCAATGGTGCGCTTGCCGCGTTTGACAACTACATGCCTGAAACTGCCGCTCTCAGGAGAAATGCCGCCGGCCTTGTCGAGGTAGTAGAGGACAGAGTCCTGCTGCCCGCCTGCATAGCGGCCGGGATTGATCACATGGCCTGTCACAAAGACAGCCACTGGCTGGGAACTCATGAGATTGGTGTAGAGCTGCAGATTTGAGGTGAAGACAGCGGATATCTGCTTCTTTACGGAATTCTGCAGCTGGGAGTTGGTGAGGCCGCCCACGCTGATGGGGCCTACTTCCGGAACAAAGATATTGCCCTGTTGGTCAACGACTACGACGTCGTCATAGGTGAACGACCCCCAGCAGCGCAACATGATGCGGTCGCCAGGGGAGATAACATACTCCTGCTGCATCCCTTCCTGGTATGTATTGGAAAAATTTCCCTGAAAAAGGCTGGCCCCGAAAGGCTGAAGCCCTTCCACTAGAGGTGTGGGATATGTTGTCTGGGCCCAGGCAGGCGGTGCCTGCTGCGGCACGGACTGGCGTACTGCAGGCTTGTAGGAAGCAGGCTGGCCGCTTTGGGCAGAAGCTCCCGATGGCCTGTCCGGCCTGCGGGTCATGGCATCGGCATTCTGCATGCCTGATCCCTGCGCCCTGACACCCGTCGAGGATGCGGCACTTGCAGCAGAGGCCTGCGCCTGGCTTTTGCTCACGCCGTCGCCAATGCCGCTCATCAGGGCCTGTTTCCTGGCAGTATTGGAGGAATAGGCCTGGCAGGAAGGCGGCTGTACAAAGAGCGCCGCAAGCAAGACAGCGCACAATAAAGATAAATATTTCATCAGAACCCCGCATGCTCCCGGATGGCAGCAATGATAAGAGAGACAAGGCCAAGCAGCACCGCAGCTGCCAGCATAAACACCAGGCTGAAGACTATGGGCCTGGGATAAAGGGACTCATCAGGCACCATGGGCTTCTGGAAGGATTCTACATAAAGGGATTTGGATTCGGCCTGGATACGCGCTGTTTCCAGGGATGTCATGGCCGAGGTCAGCTGCTTCTGCGCAAACTCTTCTTCCAGGGTCAGGCTCTGGAACTCGCTGACCATGGCGCTTAATGGCTTGTCGCCCTGCATCTGGCTGGCCAGGCGTGCCTTTTCGGCTTGAAGCTGCTTTTGCAGTACTTCCAGCCTGTTCTGAAGCATAACCACCCTGGGGCTGTCGGCCTGCATATAGGTGGAAGCCTCAGCCAGGTCAGCGGTAGTTCTGGTAATCTCTCCCTCCAGCTGGTTGACCAGGCCATAAAGTCCTGTGGCCACAGCCTGCGGATCAAGGATCACTGTTCGTTCGCGGTACTGGCGCATGGCCTCCTGGGCATTGCGTATGCGATTCTCGGCACGGACTACCTCGGCCTGGGCCAGGGATATGGCATCAGAGCGAGCACGCTCGTTCATGGCATTAACCAGGGACTCGCTGGCATCAAGGATGGCCTGGCAGACAGCCTGAGCCATCTGCGGGCTGAAAGCCTTAACCTGGATGGTCATAATACTGGTATCCGGGTCAAAAGTTGCCACCACCACCCAGTTCCAATAGCGCAACAGTTCGTCCTGAGAGGCATTACGCGTCAGGCGGAACCAGATATCTTGGCTGCGGTCCGCATAGTGTTCACGGATGTGCAGTTTTGCGTCCACCTTGTCGATCATATCCATGGACTGGATATAGTTCTGGACTATATACGAATCGCTGGAAGTCGAGGAACTAGATCGAAAGAAAGATGACAACATGTCAAGAGACTGCTGCTGGTCCTGACTGCGTATGGCGAATTTGGCTTCGGACAGGTAAATATCGGATGCAAATAAGGCCAGATAGAGGAAAACAATAAGCGTGGGCAGAAGCACGCAACCCCAGAGCAACCGCAATGGCAGTCCCTGCGGTCGGAAAAACTGTCTGACCATCTGGGAGCCCCGTTCTACCCAGGGAGACAACTGACCAAGCTTTTCCCGTGCAGACTGAGGCAGGAGCGGCAGCAAATCAGTTGCCGAGGTGGCTGGTACAGACAGAATTACTGCTTCTTCCTGTACCGTTTTCTGAGGGTTGGGATTGGGCTGATTTGCCGGGGAAGGTGTAATCTTTGCCTGATCGGCAGATTTTGCAGAAGGCCTCGCTTTAGTAGCCGGAGTTGGTGCTTGCCTTTTTACTGGAGCAGCTGGCTGCTGTTTAGCAGTAGCGGAAGACGAAACAACGGGCTTGCTTTCATTCCCAAGCTGGGAGGCATTATTAGCAACTTTTGCCTGAGAAGAAGGTACTGCAGGTGGCGTTGTTGCTTCTGCAGCCTGGGCTGCAGGCTGCTGGGCAGGGCTGCTAATTGTATCGGGAGAGGATTGTTCAGACATAACGGGGACTGCTTGGTTGCTTGCAGATGGCTTCATAATATCTTACCGCCTCGGCAACCCTAGGAAAAAAAATAATCTTGCCACGATCTAGCACACCAGCCACATCGCAATGCTGCTTGATGGTAGCAATCTGATGTGAAACTACCAACAATGTTGATGTATTTTTACGTTCCTGAAAAACACGCTGGCTTTTCTGACGGAAGGAGGCATCACCCACGGCAGTCAGTTCGTCAATTAGATAATAGTCAAAACCAATTGCCATGCTCAGGCCAAAGGCTAGTTTGGCAGCCATGCCTGAAGAATAGGTCTTGACAGGCATATCCAGATAGTCTTCCAGGTCGGTAAAATCTTCTACAAAGGCTGTAACCTTCCTGATATCCGCATTGTAAATACGACAGACAAAGCGCAGGTTCTCGCGGCCAGTAAGACTGCCATGGAAACAGCCACTAAAGCCGATAGGCCAGGAAATACGACTAGTGCGCTCCACGGTACCGCTGTCCGGGGCGATAGCTCCACCAATGATACGCATAAGCGTAGACTTGCCCGCACCGTTGCGGCCCAGTATGCCCACATTGACGCCAGGCTCAAAATCAACGCTCAAGTCATCAAGAATCAGACGACGGCCTGCCTTCATGCGGTAGGTCTTGGTCACGTTACGCAGACGGATCACTGTGTCACCTTCCTTCGCACATAGCGCTCTAACAAAAGCCCCAGGAAGAGACATCCAAGCGTCACCTGAACTACATACCCAAAATCCGCATATATAGATATATAACCATTAGCCATAGACATGCGCATTAGCTCAATAAGCTGCATAATGGGGTTAAGCATCAGAAAATCACCTACACGGTGTGAAAAAGTGCTTACACTGTAAAAAATACCTGAGGCAAAGAAAAGTATACGCATGAACATAGGAACAATCTGCTGCAAGGCTGGCAGATAAACAGCCAAAGATCCCAGCATGGCTCCAAGTCCAAGACCAAGCAATGCAACCAGCAGGACGCATACTATAATCATCCCTATGTTGGATAAGATAAGATCATACCCAAAGATAACCCCGCAACCTAAAAGGATGGCCATGCTGACTACCTGGGTGGCAGTGACCACAAGACACCGGGCCAGCATGATGTCAAGAGGAGTTACCTGTGGAAAAGTCAGCAGAGCGCGATTTCCATCTACTGCTGCCATACACTTGCTTAGGACCTGGCTGATAATATTCCAGATCCCGAAGCCTGCAACCAAATAAGTAAGCATAGTCATGCCATGTGGCGCAGGCACATTGGCAAAATGACGGATACCCCAGAAAACACCTACGGTAAAAGCCGTCTGGATGACGGCCCAGAGATACCCCAAGCTTTTCCCACCGTAAAGGGTGTGCACTTCACGCAGAGCCAGAGCCAGGATGACTCTTGCCTGTGTATCCAGTGCAGGTGATGTGGCCATAGCCTACAGAGCTCCCTTAGGGAAGATACATGGGGCAAGACGCCATTGCTTGTGCTCCTTGTCACGGCAGGCAGCAATACGCGTGGTACCGACGGAGTTTGTGACAAGGCCCTCGCGGCATAATTCTCCAAGGGCAGAGATATAATCATCTCTGATAGTTACCGTCACATTGTTTCCGTAACTGGTGCCGGCAAAGGAGGCAGAAGAACCTGGCAGGCTGTCCCCCAGAAAATCAGCCATCTGCTGGTCAGGAGAAGGCACTGGCGTCGCCGGCAGGTCAACAGGCTTGTTTTTGCGAGGGGCACATGACACCAGAAGCAACAGGAAGAAAACAAAAAGAAAACGTTTCATATTTCTTAGCTCATTACCAATATAATCAGGAGCAAAGAGGGCTCTTGCGAACAGGTTGAGAAAACACCCATTCCCCCTCTACAATTATTATAGCAGATTTTTACAATCCTGCATTGATTCTTGTATATCTCCGGTCAAAGGCGTCTTTGCCACCTTCCATCACCCGGCATATTTCCCTTCGTATGGATGGCTCCTGAAGACTACCTTGTGCCACGATTTTAGTCTGCCCGGCCTTCACATCAAGGACTATGATATTTTCCGCATCACCATTCACAACGATGTTGGCATTGTGCGTAACTATCAATACCTGTCTTTTCTGCTTGACTTCTCGCAGTTGCGTGACGATTAGGTCATAGATCAACTGGTTGTCAAGATCGTCTTCTGGCTGGTCAAGCACAAGAGGCTCAGAGCCATACGACAGAATAAAGGCCAGAAGAGCAGCAGTTTTCTGCCCTGGGGAGCCTTGACCTAATGGTTTAAAACCCTCCCCATCGTTGAATCTGTATCTAACGTCTAGAGAGTCTTCGGGAAACCAACAATGAATCCGATCTATTTGCTCGGGATTTAGCCTCTGGACACGAGAAGCGAAGCGTCGGTCTTTGATTTCATCCATCGCCGTTGGATCATTTGCGTGAATGGCAAGCAACGTTGATTTCAGTTTCGCAATATTTTCATCCATACTTTGGGAGGATTGATTTAACATGGCCAGCAGGCCTTCATTCCCCTCAGCTACACCGATATCGTAGTCAAAACCAGCATCACAACCAATTAAATTACGTAAATCGTTTTCAATCGTACTCTTGTCTCCAAACGGAATGACTTTGATTCGTACATACGAATTGTCGGCTATAGTATCGTTGAGAAAAGCTTCGCGACGCTTAGTAAGTTCGACACGGTACTCATAAAGTTTGTTCAAACACTCCTCCGCATTGGTCTGATACTGGCTAAGAATTTCTCTCTTCTTGCTACCTTCACGGAGATTCTCTTCAAGCTCTTGTCGCTGTTTAACTAGTGCATCATATGTCTGAGGATCTCCCGCATGCACTTTACGGAGCCGTTCATCAAGACAAACATATTGGTTATT
>JAUMVQ010000245.1 GCA_030530085.1 Desulfovibrionaceae bacterium
TGAAATACGTTATTATGATATGGGGATTGGATTTGACTCTGCATATCAGGCACAGCAAAGCAAAAAAAAATGGTTTCCATACAATAAAGGAGGTGGCTACAGGCGTTGGTATGGATTAAATGAGTTTGTTGTCTTTTGGGAGAATAATGGTTTCGCTATAAAAAACGCAACTGATAAAGGACGTAAAATTGCTAGCGTAAGAAGTGAACGGTTATATTTTAAAGAGGGGATTACTTGGGCTACATTAACCAGCGGATTATTTTCAGCTCGTTTTTCTGCTGCTGGTCATCTTTTTGATGATAAAGGCTCATCTGCTTTCATGCCAACAAGTGATATAACAAAGTATATACTTGGTTTGTTAAATACCAATATATGCGGGTTTATGCTGAATATCTTAAATCCTACAATATCGTTTCAATCTGGAAATATCGGAGCAATTCCTGTTTCAATTAATAATAAACAAAAAAATTGTATTAATGAAATAGTTAATAGGTGCATAGATAGTAGTAAAACCGACTGGGACTCCTACGAAACTTCATGGGATTTCAAGAGCCATCCTCTTGTCCGCAAGGTTACCAAAATTTCCGATGCCTATGCCCAGTGGAAAGAGGAGTGTGAGACCCGTTTCCTTCAGCTTAAAGCCAACGAGGAAGAGCTTAACCGCATCTTCATAGAGATCTACGGCTTGCAGGACGAACTGACTCCTGATGTGGCAGACAAGGACATTACGGTGCACCGCATCTTTGATACCAGGGACGACGTGCCTGACTCTATGAAAGGCAGCAGCTACGTCCGTACAAAGCGTGATGAAATCGTTTCCCTTATCTCCTACGCTGTCGGCTGCATGTTCGGGCGCTATTCCCTTGATGAAGAAGGCCTTGTTCTTGCCGGCGGCGAGTTTGACAGCAGCAGGTACACAACTTTTGCCGCAGATCCCGACAACATTATCCCGGTCTGCGATGAGGAATATTTTGACGATGACATTGCCGGCCTGTTCATCAGGTGGGTAGAGACGGTGTACGGCAAGGATACCCTTGAAGAAAACCTGATGTTCATCGCAGATGCCCTTGGCGGCAAAGGCCTTGCCAGAAGCGTCATCCGCAGCTACTTCCTCAACGGCTTTTACGCTGACCATATAAAGACCTACCAGAAGCGTCCAATTTACTGGCTCTTTGACAGCGGCAAAAAGAACGGCTTCAAGGCACTGGCCTACATGCACCGCTATAAGGACGATATCCTCGCACGTATCCGGACAGAGTATGTGCATGAACTGCAGAGCCGTTACCAGACAAAAATTGACGACCTAAAGAAGCAGCTCTACCTGGCAGCTGGCTCCTTGCGCGTGAAGCTGAACAAGGACATTGCCAAAATGGAGGCCCAGGCAGAGGAAATCCGTCTTTATGAGGAAAAAGTCCACCATCTGGCTGACAGCATGATTGCCATCGACCTGGATGACGGCGTGAAGGCAAACTACGCCATGTTTGCGGACGTGCTGGCCAGGATAAAGTAACGGGATCGGGTACCTGACAGAGGGACTGCTGAACTTGAAATATACCATCAAATGCTAGGGAGCTTCTACTGTGGCAGAAAATCAGAACACAGAATACAAGGAATCATGGCGGGATGAATATCTGAAATGGGTATGTGGCTTTGCCAATGCCCGCGGAGGCAGAATCTATATCGGCGTCCGTGATGACGGGGAGATTGTCGGTGTTTCAGGAAGCAAGAAGCTCCTTGAGGACATACCGAACAAGATCAAGGACACAATGGGCATCATAGCTGATGTCAATCTGCTCTCCAGAGACGGTAAGGAATATATCGAGATCTTAGTCAGTCCCAGCTCCTATCCGGTCAGCCTGAGAGGAGAATTTCATTACAGAAGCGGCAGTACCAAGCAGCAGCTTCGCGGTGCAGCCCTGACAGAGTTTCTTATCCGGAAGACCGGTTGCTGCTGGGATGCCGTTCCTGTAGATACTATCGGCGTGGAAGACCTTGACAGGGACAGTATCGAGATTTTTCGCAGGGAAACAGTCAGCCACAGGCGTATGCTGAGGGAAGACCTTGATATTTCTGATGAAAAGCTACTCGACCGACTTGACCTTATGCAGGACGGCAAGCTCAAGCGCGCAGCCGTCATGCTCTTTTACAAGAGGCCTGGGCGCATTATTACAGGCTGTTATGTCAAAGTAGGCAAGTTCGGCCAGGGAGCTGACTTGCAGTACCAGGACACGGTAGAGGGCTCTCTCTTCCATATCGCGGATCGCATCATAGAGCTGATCTATACGAAGTATCTGAAGGCTAAAATTACCTACGAGCACGATGTCCGTGTGGAAACATATCCCTTCCCACGGGAAGGTGTCCGGGAGACAATATACAACGCCCTTGCGCATAACAATTATGCGGCAAGCGTCCCAATTCAGATACGAATTGAGGATGAAGCAATGTATGTCAGCAACAGTTGCATCTTGCCGCAGGGATGGACTGTAGAGACCCTGACGGAGACACATAGATCCATACCGTATAATCCAACCATTGCTAATGCCTTTTACAGGGCAGGCTACATTGAGTCCTGGGGACGCGGCATTCAGAAGGTCCTGGAATCCTGCAAGGATCTTGTATCCCCTGCACAGGAATATAGCGTTTCGGGTGACTGCCTGACAGTAAAGTTCACAGCACTGGCCAGTGCCGTTATTCCAGATGGACAGAGTGGCGGAATAACTGGCGTTGGTGGCAGAA
>JAUMVQ010000246.1 GCA_030530085.1 Desulfovibrionaceae bacterium
GGGATGCCGTCAGATGTCTCACCCTGTTTGCTCACACCAGGAGCCACAAAGACATCGGCATCCATATAGATCGAATTCATGTTGGCATGGGGCACAAATCCTGTAAACGTAACAGAATTCTGAAGCCCCATTGATTTGGCAAGTGATTTCAGTTCCTTGGCTGCCGGTCCTGTTCCGGCAATGGTGCAACGGAATTCCCTGCCCATGCCTGACAGCCTTGCCAGGGCCTTCAAAAGCACATCATAGCCTTTTCTGGGCGCCAAAGTACCGCAGGCAACAATATGCGGCAACTTGCTGGCCTCATGCACCTGGCAGACGGATACTTCCTCGTCCATGGGCATCAGGGTAACCGGATCAGGAACAAAACGGATTTTTGACGCATATTCCTGCGGCAGGGCGCGCAAAAGGGTCTGACGCAGTGATTCCGAGGCACAGCGGACAAAAAGCGCATCCCTGACGAGTACGGTCAGGCCGCTGACAACAGCCAGCTTGTCCAGTTTTGTCAGTCAAGGACATAGGGAATACCGCTGGCCTTTGAAGCAAGCCAGCATACAACAGGCGCCTGTCTTCCGGCAGAGGCATAGAGGCACTGCACGCCTTCTTTTGCCGCCCAGGCAGCAAGCTCACTGCTCTGGGCCCTGGCCCAGCGTGCAGAGCATGCCCCCTGCAGTATAGCCTTTAATGACGATGCATCCTGGGCGTATTCCTTTTTCGGAGCTCCTGCCCCGCAAAGCCATGCCTTCATGACATTGGTGGCCCTGATGCCGCCCATATGGCACACCGGCATGGGCAGGGAATAGGACTCCATCTCCCTGCCAAGCAGCGTTCCGCCGCTTAAGGTTGCCACATGCGTCAGAAGGCCTTTTTGCTGCAGCAGATGGGCCGACGTTCTCTGGCCCACACCCTCAGGGCACAGGAAATTGTCAGCCACCATGGCAGTGTGCAGGCGGATATCGGGCCCGCTCAGCAAATCCACGCCCTCAGTCCTGCTGACTTCCGGTATCTGGCGGCGCTGGCAGACAAGCACACCCTCTTCCAGCGTATAAACAGAGTCGCAGAATTCAGCCATCTTGGCATCGTGCGTCACCATGACAAGAGCCACGCCGCCCGAATGGCAGAGCTTGCGGAAGTTCTCCATGATAAGACGGCTGGTATTCTGATCAAGGGCGCCCGTCGGTTCGTCTGCCATCAGGATACGCGGATTGTTGACCATAGCACGGGCAATGGCCACGCGCTGCTGCTCGCCGCCGGAAAGGCGGTTGCTGGCATAATGGACGCGCGATGAGAGGCGTACCAGTTCCAGGGCATAGATAACGCGCGGCCAGCGCTGCGAGTCAGGAACATTCTTGTAGATGAGCGGGAATTCCACATTCTCAAAGACCGTGCTGTGGTCAAAGAGGTTGCTCTGCTGCATGATGAACCCAAGGTTGTCACGTCTGAAGGCCGACGTTTCTTCCCTGTTAAAGCTCAGGACATCCCTGCCCAGAATTTCGACAGTGCCTGAGTCAGGCGCATGCAAGAGTCCCAGCACGTGCAGCATGGTTGACTTGCCGCAGCCAGAAGGTCCCATGATGGCGACAAGCTCGCCTGGCTCCACCTCAAGATTGACTCCGCGCAAAACCGGTGCAAAACCGGCATAACGCTTACGAAGATCACGGGCGACAATAACTGGTGCCATAAAAACAGTCCTTATTCAAAACGCAGAGCCGTCACCACGTCCATACGGCTGGCCTGGAGAGCAGGATAGATACCGCCGGCAATACCGATGGCTGCGGAAAAGATAATAGAGCCAAGACAGCTGGCACACAGCAGAAGCAGGGGAATGTTTGTGCCAAGGGCCCAGACACCGCAAAAGACAGCCGTGAGCCCCAGAAGAATGCCCAGCATGCCGCCGGCTACAGACTTACACAAGGCCTCGCACAAAAATTGTGCCATGATATCACGGTCTGATCCGCCCATAGCTTTTTTCAGGCCGACTTCACGGGTCCTGGCGCGCACGGCAGCAAACGTTCCGTACCAGATGCCGAAGCCGCCAAGCATAAGGGAGGCAACAATGCCGAGCCAGAGCAGCGTCTCAACCCACATAAAGGTCACCTGCAGGCGCGATATCTGATCATCCCTGGTATTTACCTTTACATACGGGGCATCCTGGCAGGACTGCACAACTTCCGGTATCTGCGTTGCCAGCCTGGCTATGTCTTCCCAGCCCACGGCACGGACAAACAGCCTGGTAACTTTTGCATCACCCCATTTTCTGTCGCACATGGTTGTATAAGGAACAAATCCGCCTTTTGCCCAGTCGCCCAGCATGACGCCGGCAATAACGCCCTTAATCTCAAGGACATCCTGATCAAGAAAAAGCAGCTGGCCTACGGCCGCCTGCGGCGAGCCAAAAAGGTCTATTGCCAGATCACGGCCAACCATGCAGACACGGCGGTGCCTGTCTATGTCAGCCTGGCTTAAGGGCTCGCCTGCCACCAGGTCCGCCGAAAAACAGGAAATAAAGAGAGCATCCACTCCGTACATAAAGGTACCAAGAGTACGTTCGCCTGCCTTCAGGTTAAAAAACCTGCCGTTGCGGAGGTTGCGGCTCACAAGTTCCACGCCCGGCAGGCTGGCTATGCCGTCAACGCTTTCAGGATAGAATTCACGGACAGGCTGCCCCGGGAACTGCCTGTCCTCCATTGTGACGTTGATAACATTGACGCCGCCCATGAGCACCATATCCTG
>JAUMVQ010000247.1 GCA_030530085.1 Desulfovibrionaceae bacterium
CGTTCTGCTCGACCAGGAAGACCGTGGTGCCGTTGCTGTTGATTTTCTGGATAATATTGAAAATCTGCTGGATGATGATAGGCGCAAGACCAAGGCTTGGTTCGTCAAGTAGCAGGAGCTTGGGCCTGGCCATAATGGCCCTGCCCACTGCCAGCATCTGCTGCTCGCCGCCGGACAATGTGCCGCCTGCCTGGTTTATACGCTGCAGGAGGATTGGGAAGAGTGAAAAGACGTAATCCCTGTCCCTGGTTATTTCAGCAGTATCGTTGCGCAGGAAGGCTCCCAGATCCAGGTTTTCCGCAACAGTAAGGCTCGGGAAGATAAGGCGTCCTTCCGGAACCTGGCTGACGCCAAGACGCACAATTTCATTGGGCTGCAGCTCGTGGATGGGCTTGCCGTCGAAAAGGATTGATCCTGAGCGCGGATGCTGGATACCGCAGATGGTCATGAGCGTTGTGGACTTTCCGGCGCCGTTGGCACCGATAAGCGTGACGATTTCACCGTCATCCACATGCAGGGAGACCTCGTGCAGTGCCTGAATAACTCCGTAGTAGGTGCTGACTGACTGAAGCTCAAGCATTGTGGCTCTCCCCAAGGTAAGCCCTTATGACATCGGGATTGTTGCGGATCTCGCTGGGTGTGCCCGATGCAAGCGGCGAACCGTATTCCATGACAAAAATGCGGTCGGACAGCGTCATGACCATGTTCATATCATGTTCGATGAGCAGGACAGCCAGGTTGCCGTGGTCACGCAGATAGATAATGAGTTCCTTTAATTCTTCCGTTTCATGCGGATTCATGCCTGCGGCAGGTTCGTCCAGCAAGAGCATGCATGGCTCGGTTGCCATGGCTCTGGCTATTTCCAGGCGCCTCTGCGCTCCGTAGGGCAGGTTGCAGGCAACATCGTTCCAGTGTTTTTCCAGTCCGACCAGTTTCAGAAGCTCGTAGCTTTTGTCTACGGTTTCCTGTTCTTCGCGGGCCGTGGCCGGATCTCGCAGAAGGGCGTTCAGAATGCCTGCCTTCGTGCGGCAGTGGCAGCCTATCATGACATTTTCCAGCACTGTCATCTGGCTGAAGAGCCTGATGTTCTGGAAAGTGCGGGCCATGCCCAGGGCCGTGATTTCATGGGTCTTGCGTCCGTTGAGCAGATGTTTTTCACCTTTAACTGTGAGATGCATCGTGCCACTTGTGGGCGTGTAGATGCCGGTGATGCAGTTAAAAAAGGTGGTCTTGCCGGCGCCGTTGGGGCCGATAAGGGCAACTATTTCTTTCTCGCAGACATTGAGACTCAGTTCATTCAGTGCTCTGAGGCCGCCGAAGTCCTGGACGAGATCCTTTACCTCCAAGACGTTGTTCATGCCGCCTCCTTATTCTTTTCCAGTTCGCTGATACGGTAGTGACGGCGCTCGCCTGTAATCAGTCCCTGAGGCCTGAATATCATCATGACGACCATGACGGCACCAAAGAGCAACATGCGGTAGTCAGCGAAGGCACGCAGGTATTCAGGAACCAGGATGAGTATCAGGGCACCCAGGGTTACACCCGTGATGGATCCCATGCCGCCAAGCACAACCATGGAAAGTATCATGGCCGATTCCATAAAGGTAAAGGAGGCCGGGTTCACAAAGCTTGTCTTGGCCGCAAAAATAACACCCGCAAAGCCTGCCCAGGCTGATCCCAGGGCAAAGGCAGACAGCTTGACCTTGGTCAGGTTGATGCCCATGGCCTCGGAGGCTATCTCGTCTTCCCTTAGGGCCTGCAGGGCAAGTCCTACGCGGGAGTTTGTCAGGCGCGTAATAATGACGATGGTGATGATGACAGCCAGTATGCAGAGGTAATACAGGTACACTGTGCCTTCCTGCATGTTAAGATCCATGCCGAAGAGGCCTGGCTTGGGAATATTGCTTATGCCCTGGCTGCCGCCGGTAACAGATACCCAGTTCAGCAGCACAAGACGGGTTATTTCACCAAAGCCCAGGGTAACGATGGCCAGGTAGTCGCCGCGCAGGCGCAGGACAGGAAAGCCCAGGGCCAGGCCGAACAAAATGGCCAGCAGGCCGCCGACCGGCAGACAGGCCCAGAAGCCCAGCCCGAAGAAGGTGTTAAGCAGGCCGTAGGTATAGGCGCCTATGGCATAGAAGGCCGCATAGCCGAGCACAAGCTGTCCGGCAAGGCCTACCACGATATTGAGGCCCAGGGCCAGCATGACGTAGATAAGCGCCGATATCAGGATGGAAATCTGATAGATGCTGCCGAGCACGGGAAGCATGGGCAGGATGAGCAGGAAAGCCATGAGAAGGCAGAGGCCTATGCGCTTGGTCTTCTTCTGCGTCAGCACCGCAAAGGCGTTGCTGATGCTCTTGGGCATGGTAAAGGTGGTGCCGGCCCTGGAAGCACTGAAATACCAGTCCCAGGCAATGGCTGCCAGGAAAATGCCTATGCCCAGCCCGACAAGTCTCTGCCAGTAAATGTCAACGGTTTTGTCCGGATTAATGTGCAGGCACATAATGGGTGCGCAGAGCACCATGAACCAGACAGCCACGAGGATTGCTTTGAATATCCTTTTCACGACTGCCTCCTAGACCTTCTGTATCTGGCTCTTGCCCAGGATGCCGTCTGGTCTCAGGATGAGAATGATAATGAGCAGGCAGAAGGAGAGGATATCCTCGTAGTTGCCGGCAACGTAGCCGGTGCTGAATGATTCTGCCAGTCCGAGGACAATGCCGCC
>JAUMVQ010000248.1 GCA_030530085.1 Desulfovibrionaceae bacterium
ACAGGATGGGTCTCCCATTCAAAGCGCAGGGAACGCCATTCCAGCTCGCCGTATTTGTAGTCAAAGAGCTTATCAGGCATGCCCGTGTAAATAACCGTACTGTCTGACGGAATCTGTGACCGCATGGATTCATAGCTTGTATTCAGCTTGACCGTAATCAGAGGATTGTCCAGCAGGCGCTTGAAAAGATTGAAGTAGCCGTCTTTGGGCACGCCCTGCCATGTATCATTAAAGTAGTTGGCATTATAGGTCGTGCGGAAAGGCAGGCGGCTTATGATATAGGCAGGAAGTTCCTTGGGATCGTGTTCCCACTGCTTTTGCGTGTATCCCTTGATGAAAGCCTCGTACAAGGGCCTGCCTATGAGGGATATGGCCTTTTCCTCAAGATTTTTGGGTTCCTGGATGAAATCTCTCTGTATCTCGGCCTGCAGGAAGGCTGCGGCTTCAGCGGGACGCATATTTTTATTGTAGAAGGCATTGATGGTGCTCAGGTTGACAGGCATGGAGTAGACCCTGTCCTTGTGGGTAATGAGCACTTTATGCTGATAGCTGGTGAAAGAGCCGAACTGGTTGATATAATCCCAGACATGTTTAAGAGAGGTGTGGAAGATATGCGAGCCATAACGGTGGCATTCTATGCCTGTCTCTTCATCAAGAGAGGAATAGCAGTTGCCGCCAATATGGTCTCTCTGCTCAAGCACGACAACAGGAAGTTTCATAACACTGGCAATGCGTTCTGCAAGAACAGCACCCCACAATCCTGCACCGACTATATAATATTGCATAGATATTCTTTCCTTATACTATAAAACTGAAAACACAGAATGCCCTGACTGACATGGGGCACTAGGACGACACACCTGACAGAGGCCCTATTTGCCAGAAACAAAGGCACGCAGTGGAATTGTTTTCCTGCAGCCTTTGGGCTGAGAGGGTGATGCCTACAATTGTATGATTATACTTATAACACTTTCTGTTCGCAACCGACAAATTCAGCAGTTCAGCAAGGGGAAGAACACCTGTAGTCAAAATCAGCCGGCATAAAAAGGGCCTGCTATGCCATAGCCACTACACCTTGTGCATCTATTTTGTTACAAGACAAACAGGAAACAGGCCGCACCAGGGCCTGTTCCGAAAAAGGAGTTTTCTATCATGAATACAAATGAAATTTTGAAAAATCTGCCTTCTGACTACCCGGACAGGGCATCAGCCAGGGCAGAAAAGCTCTATGCCGACGACAAGCTGAACTGCGCCGAGGCTGTCTTCAAAGGCCTTTTAGAAGAAGCTGGCGTTTCCTGTCCTATCGAGCTTTGCAGACTGGCCTCAGCCTTTGGCAAGGGAATGGGCGGAGCAGGCTGTTCCTGTGGAAGCCTTGTCGGTGCCGAAATGGCCATAGGCTTTTTCTTCGGCCGTACTGAGGCGACAGGCCATACCCCGGATCAGTGCCTCAAAGCCTCAAAGTCCATGCACGAGCACTTTATTGCCCTTAATAAGGTGACCTGTTGCCGCATTCTGTGCAAAGGGCTGAAAGCAGGTTCCCCTGAACAGCGTGCTCAGTGCGCAAAACGCTCCGCTGACAGTGCCAGAATGGCAGCCGAGGTCATCATAGAGACAAGAGACAAGCCGCAGGAAAATCCCCTTGCCGGCATGTTAAAACTGTAACCGCCTCTTTCCCTGATACATTAGCAGCCTGCTCAAAAGCCCCTCCTGGAATGCTTTGAGCAGGCTGTGTGGTATTTCATCAACAAATCGCATTCCTGTCCGCTGGACACTGACTATCCCCCTTCTCCGCTGTACATCAGAAGAGCCTGCAATACCTTATCCAGTTTCTGCCACTCATGACCAGCCATACAATCAGACTACTTTTGCTTGCCGCATCCAGGCCACCCGTGCTGCCATCCAGAACAGCATTAGAGCAGGCAGCCGATCTCTACGGAGCAGAGGATGCTGAATATCTGTCCAGATACACAAGCATGGAGGCCCTCAGCCTGCGTCTTCAGGCACGCAGGCTGCTCCTGTACGGCCTGCGGGAACTTGGCCTCACCCAGAGGCCAGTGCACATCAAAAAAACGAAGCATGGCAGGCCGTACCTGTCGCTTCCAGACATAGCTGTCTCCTTCTCGTACACAGACAGGGCTCTCTGCCTTCTGGGGACAAGGGAGAAAACAAAAGACGGACAGGCAGAGGAACTCTGCATAGGAGCAGACTGGGAAGAAAAGCGAACCAGTCAGTTGCCGCCTGCATCATTTCTTGCTGCTGATCAGGCATGGACAGGAGGCGTGGACGAAAAAGAAGACGATGCCACCAGGATTCTTACAAGGTGGTGCAGGACAGAGGCTGTCCTCAAAGCAGCAGGATGCGGCATCCGCATAAATCCTCGCAGCATAGAATGGACGGAACACGACAAAGGCCGGCACGCAGGGATGGCCATTGTACATGCCTCAAAACGAAAAGAGCTGTACACCTGGCAGGATGTACAGCCCGACAATCAGCATCTGTGCGCTGTGGCAGTTAAAGGGGAATACAAGGCTCTCAGCCTGCAGCTGCGCCGGGTTACAGACCCAGAGTAAGCAGCGCCCGGGTACAAACAATTTTCATGGACAGAGGGGCAGACAGCCTGAGCCATTAACGCACATAAAGAAAAAGCCCCGGAGCTTAATCAGCTCAACGGGGCTTTTCAGAAAATTCTTGGCAACGACCTGCTTTCCCACATGAAGATATG
>JAUMVQ010000249.1 GCA_030530085.1 Desulfovibrionaceae bacterium
TCGGCAAGACCATGAGCGTCTCCGACGAGCTTATGTGGAGCTACTATGAGCTCCTTTCATCCAAGAACATGGATGAAATCAATACGCTCAAGGCCAAGGTTGCCGATGGCTCCCTGCATCCCAAGCTCGTCAAGGAAGAGCTGGCCCATGAATTTGTGGCCCGCTTCCACGGGGAGAAGGCTGCCGACGAGGCCAGGGCCGACTTTAATGCCGTCTTTGCCGGTGACGGCGGCGTGCCGGCCGATGCCCCGGAAGGCGAGGTGGAAAGCGGCGAGCACAGCGATCCCGTGTCCATCCTGGCTGATTTTGGCCTGACAAAGAGCCGCAGCGAGGCGCGCCGCAAGATTGCCGAAGGCGGTTTCTATGTGGACGGCGTGCAGGAAAAGGATGACAAGAAGCAGCTTGCTCCCGGATCCTATGTGATACGCTTCGGCAAGAAGAAGTTCCTGAAACTGACTGTCCGCTAGAAAAGAGAAAACAAGAGCACAAAGGGGATCCGCCGGATCCCCTTTTTTTTTGCGTTTCGTGAAGATGGCAGGCTTTGCTTTGTATAAAAATGTGATGATAGCCTCATAAAAGCTAATAAAAATGTGACAGCCTTCACATAAAAATCAATAAAAGTGTGATGACCTTCCCCCTAAAACACAATAAAATGGTGCATCGCCAGCAGTGAAAAGAGCTGATGCGGGTACTCGTAGTACTGCCTGGCAAGATGGGGGAATGCTATGGAACGCCAGCTTCTGCAACAACTGTCAGCATGGAAAGAATCCGGAGACCGCAAGCCGCTGCTCCTTCATGGCATTCGCCGGACAGGCAAAACCTGGCTTCTCAGGGAATTTGGCAGGCGCTGTTACGAGAACACGGCCTGTTTCAATCTTGAGAAGGACCCGGAATACAGACAGTTCTTTGAAACAGCCCAAAATGCAGACGATATTCTGTCCTGCCTGATGATGGCCGGCAGCCAGCGCATTATGCCTGAGAAGACGCTTGTTATCTTTGACGGGATACAGGACTGCCCTGGTGTGATCAATGCAATGAAGTATTTTTGCGAGGAGGCACCACAGTATCATATTGCCTGTGCCTCACTGCCTGGTACAGCCCTGGCAAAGCAGTCCATTCCGGCAGGCAGTGTTCAGCTCATGCAGCTTGACCCCATGACCTTTACAGAGTTTCTAGCCGCTGACGGTGACGATACTCTGCTGCAGTACCTTGACTCTGCAGATACGATTGAGCCTGTTCAGGATGCCTTCTTTAACCCGCTCTGTGAAAAGCTCAAAATGTATCTGGTTACTGGCGGGATGCCGGAAGCCGTCCTGCGCTGGACACATGACCGTGATGCAGCCGGCATAGACGAAGCCTTGTCACGCCTTGTTGATACCATTAAGCTTGATTTTGGCAGGCATCCCAAAGTCAGCGATTTCGCCAAAATATCCAGGATCTGGAATTCCGTTCCTTCCCAGCTTGCCCGGAAAAACAAGAAGTTTGTCTACAAAGCCGTTCAGGAAGGTGCAAGGGCACGGGAGTATGGAAATGCCCTGCAATGGCTTGTGAATGCGCGCCTTGTGCACAAGGTGTACCGCAGCTCCCAAACATGCCTGCCGCTGTCTCTATACGACGACCTGTCTACCTTTAAGCTGTATCTGGCAGATGTGGGCATATTGCGCAGCCTGTACGGTCTTTCACCGACTGTGTTCCGTGCCGGAAACCGCTTGTTTACAGAGTTTAAGGGGGCTCTGACTGAAAATTTTGTTTTGCAGTCGCTTGCTGCCCAATTTAAGGTTATGCCGCGCTACTGGAGCCAGTGCAATCCGCCCTATGAGGTGGATTTCCTTTTGCAGCGGGAGAATGATATTTTCCCAGCAGAGGTTAAGTCAGATACAAATGTCAGAAGCCGCAGCCTTAAGAAATTCAGGGAGCTGTTTCCTGATCAGTGCAGGCTTCGCATTCGTTTTTCCTTAGGTAATCTGGATCTGAATGATGACCTGCTGAACATCCCCTTGTTTATGGTCGATCAGACAGACAGGCTGATCGGGCTGGCCCTGAAGGAAAAAGACAAAAGGTAAGTCTTAAGTGTACGATAGCAACGACTGAAGACGTCTGCCCTGCAAAAGGCAGAACAAGGACGGCAATCAAGGAAGGTATCCATGCAGAAGAAGCTATATGTTGCCATGGTCGGGCTTCCGGCCTCAGGAAAGTCTACGCTGGCACGGAGAATACGGGACGGCTTAAGCGGCGAGGGCATACAGTGCGCCATCTTCAACAACGGGGAACTGCGCCGCCGCATCGCAGGTCCGGAATCCACTGAATCGTCCTGGTATGCGCCGGACAATGCAGAGGGGCGCGAGCTGCGCGAAAAAATAGCCAGGCAGAACATGCTTGATGCCAGGAAGTGGCTGAACGAAGGCGGCAATATTGCCATTCTGGATGCCACCAACGGTAGCCGCAGGCGCCGCAAGCTCATAGAAGAGACCTTGCAGGATCACGACATCCTCTTTGTGGAATGCGTCAACGAGGATCCCGTCCTGCGCCAGGCCTGCATCCGCAGGAAGGCGAACCTGCCCGAGTACGCAGGCTATACTGAGGACGAGGCCGTACAAAGCTTTACTGCCCGCATTGAGTACTATGAATCCATCTACGAGCATGTGGGCGAGGAAAAGAACTGGATGCTGGTGGACACCATGGCCAACCGCATCCTGGCAGAAAATCCCCTGGACGGATC
>JAUMVQ010000250.1 GCA_030530085.1 Desulfovibrionaceae bacterium
AGGAAGCAGAAGAAAAAACAAGGCAGGCTAAACTAGAGGAGTCTTCAAAAATAGAAATGGAAAGACAACGAACAGAACAGGAATCCTTAAATCTTTCGTACATGGCAGTACAGGCTTTAGCGGATTCACGTCCCGAGCAATTTTCTGGCTATGAAACCCCAATCCGTACAATAGCTAAGACAATGGAGAATACTGACACCATGTCGGTGGAAGGCATCCCTGACAAAATTCCTGCGGATATGGTGAGAAAATGCGGCCCCCGCAGAGCTCCTCGTAGCGAAGAGACAGTAACCTATGCGGACGGCAGCTTTATTGTGAAAAGCCGAAGATATGACGAAGGAGAGGTAGTTCTCGAACTCATGCAGGGTTCCACAACTATCAAGGCGTATCTCTCCCAGTTTGATGAAAGCGACCGGTCAGATTTTATAGCCAGTCTGGACAAACATGAAAAAGAAGATGAGCTGCCTTTCTCCATGGATCTACAGCTCACTGTTACCCACACCAAACGAAAACTGAAAAGTGCCTTTATAATGGGAGAAGGACTTACAAGGGAAGGCAAAAAATGCAGGACTCTTGATGATATCCTGGGATGACAAAATCCTATATCCCTCAGCGCTTCCGCATGTACCTGACGCCTTCAAGTGACAGCTTCAGCCTTGCGATTGGCAAGGCCCCCGGTCTGTCCATCCTGCCGGGGGATTGTACCCATCAGAACTATTGATGCCGCAACAAAAAACCGGCCGGGGCCTCATCAATGAGAGTCCCTGGCCGGTTTTCTTTTGTATGCCCTTTGCGGGCAGTGCTTGCTTTGCAGCGCGCCTGGCTACTTGATGCCCTTGTAGGTGTAGCCTGCCTTCACCACGGCTTCTTTCAATACTTCCTCGGGCACGTCGCGGTTCATTTCCACGACGCACTGGCAGGCATTGTGATCAGCCGTGGCAGAAAGCACGCCGTCAAGGCCCTCAAAGGCCTCCTTCATATGCTTTTCGCAATGGGCGCACATCATGCCCTCAACAGCTACAGTCTTTTTCATAGTATGTTTCTCCTTTATGGCTGGCTCCACCCTGTCATCTTGTGCGGATGCAGAGGGGGCGGCAGATGCCGCGCTTCTGGCAGCATCCCTGCTGTCATCGCCGGCATCGTCAAGTTTGCGGAATGAAAGGCGCAGTGCGTTTGAGACAACGCAGAAAGAGGAGAGGCTCATGGCCGCTGCGCCGAACATGGGACTGAGCGTCAGTCCGAACTGGGCCAGGGCACCGGCAGCCAGGGGGATGCCGATAATATTATAGATAAAGGCCCAGAAAAGATTCTGGTGAATGGTGGTCAGCGTGGCACGGCTCAGGCGTATGGCCCTGGCAACGTCAGTCAGGCTTGAGTGCATAAGCACCACATCGGCTGCATCCATGGCTATGTCAGTACCGGCTCCCAGGGCCATGCCCGTATCTGCCGATGTCAGGGCAGGAGCATCGTTAATGCCGTCGCCGACCATGATGACGCTGCCTTCTTTCTGAAGCGATCTGACAGCGCTTTCCTTGCCATCGGGCAAAACGCCGGCAATGACCTCGTCAACGCCTGCCTCACGGCCTATGGCTCTTGCCGTCCTTTCCGTATCGCCGGTCAGCATGACAACCTTGAGCCCCATCTTCTTGAGGCTCCGTATGGCTGAGGGACTGTCCTCCTTGATGACATCGGCAACCGCAATGAGCCCCAGAAAGCGTGAGCCCTTTGCAAAATAGAGCGGCGTCTTGCCTTCCTCTGCCAGCCTGTCAGCTTGTGCCACGATTGTTTCGGGAACTGATACAAATTTCGAGACAAAGTCCCTGTTGCCGCCTGCAACCAGCTCGCCGTCCATCTCGCCCTGCAGACCGTTGCCAGGCAGGACAGCAAACTTTTCAGGGGCAGACGGCACAAAGACCTTGTCCTCCTCAGCCTTCTGCACAATGGCACAGGCCAGGGGATGCTCGCTCATGCGCTCAAGGGCGCAGGCAGTACCAAGCAGTGTCTGGGCATCTGCGGCATCCGGAATGATGTTCGTCACGCGGGGCTTTCCCTCTGTAATGGTGCCGGTCTTGTCCAGTACCACGATGCCGGCCCTGCCTGTCTGCTCAAGGGAGGCCGCAGTCTTGAAGAGAATGCCGTGCTTTGCCCCCAGGCCTGTACCGACCATGATGGCCACGGGTGTCGCCAGCCCCAGGGCGCAGGGGCAGGAGATTACCAGGATGGCAATGCCCCTGGCCAGGGCAAAGCCCAGATCTGCGCCGAGGAACATCCAGACAGCAAAGGTCAGCAGGGAAAGACCCATGACCACAGGCACAAAAATGCCCGAGATGCGGTCTGCAGTCTTGGCAATGGGCGCCTTTGAGGCAGAGGCATCGGCCACCAGCTGTATGATTTTGGCAAGCGTGGTATCCTGCCCCACATGGGTTGCCCTGCAGCGCAGAAAACCGGACTGGCTTACGGTCGCGGCATGCACGCTGTCGCCTTCTGCCTTGTCAACGGGAATGCTCTCGCCGGTAAGGCCTGCTTCGTTTACGGCACTCATGCCGCTGATGACAACGCCGTCCACCGGAATGTTTTCACCAGGCCTGACGACAAAGATATCGCCAACTGCCACTTCCTCTACCGACACTTCGGCTTCTTTTCCGTCCCGCTCGACAACGGCTTTCTGGGGAGCAAGGCGCATAAGGGAACGCAGGGCATCCGTAGTCCTGCCC
>JAUMVQ010000251.1 GCA_030530085.1 Desulfovibrionaceae bacterium
GCAGCCGTGCAAAGGTGTATTTTTCGCCTGTCATCGACAGTGCCCATCTCATCAAGCTCTATCAGCTCATCAATGAGTCCGTGTACGGCAAGGTAGCCATCAAGCTGCATACTGGCGAGAAAAACGGTCCCAACATCCTGCCCCGCGACATGGTGCAGGCCTTCCAGGCACAGGTGCCTGACAGCACCATCGTGGAGACCAACACCCTCTACAAGGGCGACCGCTACACCACTGCCTCGCATCGCGAGACTCTCAAGGTCAACGGCTGGACCTTCTGCCCGGTGGACATCATGGACGAAGAGGGCGATGTCAGCCTGCCCGTCAGAAACGGCCTTCACCTCAAGGAAGTGGCCATGGGAGGCCATATCGTCAACTACGACTCCATGATAGTGCTGACCCACTTCAAGGGCCATGCCATGGGCGGCTTTGGCGGCTCCATGAAGAACATTGCCATCGGCTGCGCCTCAGGCCAGGTTGGCAAGCGCCAGGTGCACGGCGTTCCCGGAGAGGTTCCGGAGGACTGGGGCAAGTGGCCTGCCAAGGAGCATCTGATGGAGCTCATGGCAGATTCCGCCAAGGCAACCTGCGATTACTTTGGCAAGCACATCGTCTTTCTCAATGTGCTGCGGCGCATGTCCGTTGACTGCGACTGCGCAGGGCTCAGGGCGGCAGAGCCTACCATTCCGGATATTGGCATCCTGGCTTCCACCGACATCCTGGCCATTGACCAGGCCTCCTGCGATCTGGTCTTCGGCCTGGACAAGAAAAAGAACCACGATCTGGTGGAACGCATTGAGAGCCGTCACGGCCTGCGCCAGCTCACTGCAATGAAGGAGCTCAAGATGGGCAATCCCCAGTATGAGCTCATTACAGTAAAGTAAGCTGTCAGGCAGGCTCTGCATAGCCTGAGGTACGGACTGTCTCTGAATGGTTTTAATCATGTACATCCTTTTTAAGAAGGTGAACTGTTCCTTTTGAGTGAAGCACCCTTATTGCAAGGAGAAAAAGCATGCAGGGAAATGTTCTTTCCAGAAGATCGATACTGAAGGGCTCTGTTGCCTGCGCCATAGCTGCAGTCGCGGCACCGGCTGCCTTGTCCGCATTGTCAGATGAGGCCATGGCCCAGGCTGCGGGCAAGCCGGTTCAGAAGACGCCTGTCATCGGGTCCAGGAATGTTACAGGGCTTGAGACCAGCGGCAGCCGTGCAAAGGTGTATTTTTCGCCTGTCATCGACAGTGCCCATCTCATCAAGCTCTATCAGCTCATCAATGAGTCCGTGTACGGCAAGGTAGCCATCAAGCTGCATACTGGCGAGAAAAACGGTCCCAACATCCTGCCCCGCGACATGGTGCAGGCCTTCCAGGCACAGGTGCCTGACAGCACCATCGTGGAGACCAACACCCTCTACAAGGGCGACCGCTACACCACTGCCTCGCATCGCGAGACTCTCAAGGTCAACGGCTGGACCTTCTGCCCGGTGGACATCATGGATGAAGATGGCGATGTCAGCCTTCCTGTCAGAAACGGTCTTCACCTCAAGGAAGTGGCCATGGGCGGCCATATTGTCAACTACGACTCCATGATAGTCCTGACCCACTTCAAGGGACATTCCAGGGGCGGCTTTGGCGGCTCCATGAAGAATATTGCCATCGGCTGTGCCTCAGGCCAGGTTGGCAAGCGCCAGGTACACGGAATTCCCGGAGAGGTTCCTGAGGACTGGAGAAAGTGGCCTGGCGAGGAACCTTTTATGGAGCTTATGGCGGATTCAGCCAAGGCCACCTGTGATTACTTCGGCAAGCACATCGTCTTTATCAACGTGCTGCGCCGCATGTCCGTTGACTGCGACTGCGCTGGAACCAAGGCGGCAGAGCCTACCATTCCGGATATAGGCATCCTGGCCTCCACCGACATTCTGGCCATTGACCAGGCCTCCTGCGACCTGGTTTATGGCATGGAGAAGGAAAAGAACCACGATCTGGTGGAACGCATCGAGAGCCGTCACGCATTGCGCCAGCTCTCTGCCATGAAGGAGCTCAAGATGGGCAATCCCCAGTATGAGCTCATTACAGTGAAGTAGGTGCAGCCGGCAGTACTGCCAATATTGCAGTTTTTCCACGACAAGCCCAGGGGCCTTGCCGCTGTCAGACTGTCTCTCCTCCGCAAAACGGGGAAGGCAGATGACAGGGGCAGGGCCCTTTTTCTGTGGCTTGTGGTGCATTCTGAGGATGCTTTGACCGGATGCCTGAGAAGAAGTTGGGGAATATTTACTTTTGTCATAATTACAGGCATGAAATTATGAGATTTGTTGAGCCTGACCGGGGTGAGAATATGGACTGCATGGCCGAACTCCTATCTATTGCAAAAGCGCATGGCGGGATTATTGAAACGAAAATAGCCGCTGAGCATGGCATCTCCAGAATGATCCTTTCTGCCTTATGCAAAAAAGGTGAACTATGCCGTATTGTACAAGGCCAGTACATTCTGCCAGATGATTTGCAGGATGAGTTGCTGTCGCTCAGTCTTCGTTCTGAAAAAGTATGTTTTTCACATGAGACAGCTCTGTTTCTGCACGGTATTTCGGACAGGGTACCATTTGTGCATACGGTTACTGCACCGTCTGGCTGTATCCCGTCAGCATCTATCAAGGCTGAATGCAAGGTATATTATATCAAGCCGGAATTATTTAATCTTGGCAAAACAAAACTGAAAA
>JAUMVQ010000252.1 GCA_030530085.1 Desulfovibrionaceae bacterium
CGCCTGCCCAGAAATGTATTGCCCAGGCCCGCAAGCTCTTCCTTGACGGCCAGCATAAATCCGCCATGGATGCCCTGGAACAGGAGCTGAACAGGTCCAACAGGAACCTGGACAAGCTGGAACTGAGACTGGAACAGTGCCGCCTGCTCATACAGGGCGGGCACTGGCTTGGAGCCACTGCGCTTGCCGACGAACTGCTCACCTTTTACAAGAAGCTGCGCCTGGGAGAGTGGTCAATAAACCTGGGCATGGACGTGCTCACAGTTGCCAGGCGTGCCTGGCAGGGCTTTGACAGCGAACAGAGCAAAAAACGGCTTGAAGACATTCAGAGGCAGATGGTGCTTCTGCGCCCGTCCTCTGCCTTTGATGACGAGCCCGGACTGCAGGACGCATAAGGAAAAGGCCCGGCATTCCCGGGTCGTGCAGCCATGCCCGTTTTTTTGCATTTTACAGATTAGTTGCACCAAAGGCTTGTATCGTTTATTGTAACTGTTTGTATTTTTGTCCCGCATTCTGTCAACTTTTAAACGTTTTTCAGGGAGTGCCCGGATGTTTGGCATAGGTAGCACTGAGTTTATCGTTATCCTTCTGGTCGCCCTTCTGGTACTGGGCCCCAAAAGTCTGGCCAAGGTCACCAGGACGGTCGGCAAATATGTAGGGGAGTTCAGAAGGGTATCTACTGAATTCCAGCGTACCCTCAACGCCGAGGTCGCTGAAGAAGAACGGCAGGAAAAGAAGGAAGCCATACGCCAGAAGGCTGCCAAGGCCAAGGAAAAGCGTGCCAGGGAGCAGGCTTCTGCTGAAAAAGCCGCCGCTGAAGGCAGTACAGCAAGCCAGACCGAGGGAGAAAAGGCATGAGCCAGGACAAGTTACCGGAAAACACGCCTCTTTTGCCTGCAGAAGACCAGGTGCCTGTACCGCCGTCAGGCTCTCCCCTTGAACAGGCCCTGAAAAAGGCACAGATGGAAGCCGAGGGCATAGAGCAGGAAGCAGAAGCCGTGGCCCAGGAAAAAGCCGGGCCGGATGCAGATGCCGATGCAAAAGACGGTGCTGATGGTGCTGAACCTGACGGCAAGCCGCAGGATGACGCTGAAAGCAGTACCGACGCTGCTCCATCCGAAGCAGGGCAGGAAGAAAAAGAAGGCTCTCCTAAGGAAAACGGCGCAGACGGGACAGACGCTGCTGACAATGAAGCAGGGACAGGATCTGAGAATCTCCCTGCCGAAAAGGAAAACACACTGCCTGCAAAGAAGGAAGACGAGCCTGATGAAGAAGACGATGGCGGTGAAAACATGTCCATCGTGGATCATCTGCGTGAGGCCCGAAAGCGACTGATCGTCTCAGTCGCTGCCGCCTTTGCGGGATTCCTCTGCTGCTGGTTCTTTGTAGAACCTGTCTTTGATATTCTTACAAAGCCCATGCTGGAAGTGCTGCCGCAGGGCAGCGTAGCCATGTACACGACGCTACCCGAAGCCTTCTTCACGCGCATGTATATAGCCTTCATCTGCGGGCTTTTTGTGGCTTCTCCCTTTATATTCTACCAGATATGGCGCTTTATCTCGCCAGGTCTCTATAAAGAAGAAAAAAGATTTATCATACCGGTAGCCATAGTCTCCGCCATCTTCTTCGTAGCAGGCGGTCTCTTCTGCTACTACATCGTCTTCCACTATGCCTTTTCCTTCTTCATGAGCTATGTAACCCAGGATATTGTCGCTATGCCCAAGATAAGCGACTACCTGGACTTTGTCCTCAAGCTTATCCTGGCCTTCGGCTTTATCTTCGAGATGCCCATCTTCTCGTTCTTCCTGTCGCGCATGGGCGTGCTGACAGCTGACGATATGCGCAATTTCAGGCGCTACGCCATTCTTATCATCTTTATCGTGGCAGCCATCCTGACGCCTCCGGACGTTGTCTCCCAGCTGCTCATGGCCATCCCCATGCTGTTCCTCTATGAGGTAAGCATCCTGGTAGCGGTTGTCTTCGGCAAGAAGAAGCCCGTGGAAGAGGATGACAGCGAAGAGGAAGACGAAGAAGACGAGTCTGAGGACGAGGAAAAGACAAAAGAAGAGGCAGACGCAGATAAGCCGGCAACTGTAACTGCCGTTGCCCCCTCTGCTGACACCACTGCTGAAACAGAACCGGCCAGGGAAGAGTCTTGTGACAAGGACGCTTCCACCGATGCAGATCCTGTTTCTGAGACAGCATCAGATACTGTGTCAGAATCCGACGACGCTTCTTCTGAGAAAGACGAGGCTCAGGAGCAGCAGACGACATCGCTTGAGGAGAAGCCTGCTCCTTCCGAAAATGATTCTCCTTCCGGCAAGGATTCCTCCGGCAAGGATCAGCCCGCAAAAGGACAGGAATAAGAAAATGCAGACTCTTCCTGAAAGAAAAGCCAGCGGCAAACGCATCACCAAGGAAACCCAGATTGAGCTCAGCCTCAATCTGGACGGGACCGGCAATGTACAGGTCGATACCGGCTTAGGGATGCTTGACCACCTGCTGACCCTGACATTGTACTGGGCCCGCATGGATCTCACCCTGCACTGCACGGGCGATCTCAATGTTGACGGACACCATACTGTTGAGGATACGGCACTGGTCTTAGGCGAGGCCATGCGCGAGGCCTTAGGCGACAGGACAGGCATAGGCCGCGTGGGCTTTGCCAGGGTTCCCATGGATGAAGCCCTGGCCGAG
>JAUMVQ010000253.1:0-231 GCA_030530085.1 Desulfovibrionaceae bacterium
ATGTTTGGCTTTACTGAGGATGAGCTGAAAGAGCTGATTGCAGAGACAATTGATCCGGCCTGCTGCAGACAGAGCCGGGAAGAAATTTTTCAGCGCATGAAGGAACTCTATGACGGGTACAGCTTCAGCAGGCGCTCAGAAGAGCATGTCTTTAATCCCTCTATGTCATTGTATTATCTTAATGCCCTGGTGAAGAACAATGCTGAGCCTGAGGAACTGATGGATCCTTCA
>JAUMVQ010000253.1:241-2693 GCA_030530085.1 Desulfovibrionaceae bacterium
CAGCTGACTTGTCAAAAATACATGGTATTTTCAGCCTTGGCCGCAGGGACAAGACAGAGGGCATTGTCAGCGCTGTTACAGAAAGCCAGAGCATTAAGATCGGCACATTTTCCTCTGTTATAAACATCAACAGGACGCATGGCTTTTCTGAGTATGACATTCTCTCAATCCTGTACTATTTTGGCTATCTTACCTGGCATGATGACAAGGTCACGCTCAAGATTCCAAACCGTACAGTACGCCAGCAGTTCTTTGAGTATTATTTCAGGTATATATGCGGCCTGTCCTATATTTCCCTGACACCAGATGCTTTTGTCCCGTCATTTCAGGCTTTGCGCAATGGCGATGCCAGGCTCTTTGTTGAAAGGGTTCTTGAGGTCTTGCGGGAGTGCTTCAGGCTCAATGCGTATCTGCATGTGCGGGAGAGCGACGTCAGCACGGCGATGACTATGGCTGCCAACTTTTCAGCGGATTACAGGCCTGTTGCAGGAGCTGAAGTGTCTTATCCAGGGAAGGGCTATGCAGACCTCATACTGCAGCCTGTCAGGGAGGGAGAGACCGCTTATTTCTTTGAACTGAAGTATCTCAGCAAAGAGGACGGGAAGAGCAGCTCAAGGGTGCAAATGGCCCTTGAGGAGGCCGTCAGGCAGCTTGACCGCTACCGGACCGGGAACAATATGGGAAAGTTTCCGCATGTACAGTATATTGCCTGCGTCGTGGCAGGGCTTGAGATAGCAGAGTATGTTGTCTGCTAAAGGATTTGCCTAGGCTGAGCGAGAAAGAAACGATGGAACACGCAACAGACTATCCAGTATTACGTATGGACGAATGGCTGGAATGTGCCGCCACAGACCCTGAAATTGCCGCTACTTTCGGCAGGTTGTATTTTGCCCATGGCAATACAGAATTCACTGCTCACCGTAATGGTGCATCCTTTTGCAGTGCAGCCTGCCTTCCTGCCTATCCTCTGGCCTTATGGATTGCACAATCCTGGTGGCGCCTTTTCTACGAGCTCAAGCCCATCTCAGATACGCATGGATGGAGTGCTGCCCACTGTATGCGGTTTGCAGGGCATGGGTATCTTTGGCCTGATGTATGGCTGCAGACGGACGGAGTTTGCATGGATATTCTCGCCCGTCCTTATATTGCAGACGGGGAGGACCCCATTGAATATTTCCCGCACGAATCACGAGGCATCCCTCTTGACCTGATGGAAACTTGCTTTTCCCTTTTTGTGGACAAGGTAATTGAACGCCTTGACCGCACGGAACCGGACCTGGAAAAGCTCTGGCGGGAAGTTTTGCGTGAAAGACAAGATGATGCACTGTCTTTTCAACGTACAATTGAGGCCACTCTGGGGTATGAGCCAGATGGACTTTCTGAGCAGGAATTCCAGGATTTGATGAAAAAAGGCCAGGCTTTGGGAAAAGCTCATCTGTTAGAAGCATTGGCCGCATTTCATCAGTCCGGACAGTCTGGAAGGTCTGGAAAGACACACAATAATGAGCTGAAAGAGATTCTCAGTTTCCTTTCTTCCGCCCATGCTGTCCGGGGGCGCTTTAATCTTCCTGACTTGTCCCACGATACCAGCCCCGGAAATACACTTGAGCCATGGGAGCTGGGAAGAAAACTGGCGTACCAGCTTCGCAAAAAGGCTGGTATTACAGGGAAGATTGACAGCAAAATGTTACGGGATATGCTCGGACTGAGCGAAAAGAGTTTTAACTCTATCCAGGCCGAAACTGAAATGCCTTTTTCCTTTGGAATGAAAAACGCCGGCTCATATACCTTCATTTTCCATAAAGATCGTATGGAAAGCAGGCGCTTTCAGGCTGCGCGCTTTATTGGCGACTACTGTACCTCCCGGGTTCGTCAGCAGGATGACACATGGCTCATCCTTTCCGACAGCACTACCTTCCGGCAGAAGGCTCAGCTGGCGTTCGGAGCTGAACTGCTGATGCCAGTACGCCTAATCACGGAACATACGGGAGGAAATTATACCCCGGCTCATGTCAAAAAAGTTGCCGCTGAATTTGAAGTAAGCCCTGTACTGGCGGCAGCCCAGCTTGCCAGCCACAAGCTCATCTCGCCCGCAGAAGCAGAGCTGTATAGCTATACCTCTTAAGGAGAGTATATTGTCTGCTAAAGGCTTTGCCCTGGCAGAAGCACTGGCAAATGCCTAGCGTATATCTTGTTCCTCTCCGGCAGCAAAAGCAGGCTTTCCCCCTCTGTCATCTGCTGTAAAGCGGCAGGATGGAAACTTTGAGCAGCCCCAGAACAGGCCGCGTACCCCGTTGCGCTGCCTGAGAGGACTCCCGCACCTGGGACAGGCATACTGCCCAGCAGGAGCACTTCCGGTATTTGCACTAGCGTACCTTGGGTTTGCGGCAGAAGGTTTGTGCTGCGCTGAGCCACCAGCAATATCAGCAGTAGCGGCAGTGCCATTAGCAGA
>JAUMVQ010000254.1 GCA_030530085.1 Desulfovibrionaceae bacterium
AATTTGAAAAATACCGCACCATACGGGATAAGGAGTACCGGAGCGATTTTGACCAGTTTCTTGAGGACTTATCCCGGCCATTGCAGCCTTAGCATGAAGCATATCAGCTCAGGGGGAAGGGGTATGGCAGATCCGGTGCCCGGGATGCTCCCTGACTTATGACTGGATACAGACAGTATGTAGCTCTGCCGCAAGGGACAGCCTTGTGAACGGCAGGCCTGATATCCCTAGTATCCCCATAGTATCATGGTACTTTTCCTGTCTGTTCTTCCTTTGCCAGCGCCAAGCCTGCTTTGACATTTGTCCGGTGTTTGCCTAAAGCCATAAATAGCAGTTATGTGCCTTCTAAAGACGGACCTGGCAGTTCCCCTCCGGCAGGCAGGAACTTTTGTTTTTGAGACTGCCAAGATCTGCATGAAAGCTCCATACGGGCTTTCGGCCATGTAAGGCGCAGGGACAGGCAGTCTGTCCGGAGATATCCGGTCAGGGCCAGATATTTCAGGAGAGACAGGGTATGGCAAAATCACGCAGTAAGCAGAACAGCAAAAAAAAGAGGGACAAAAGGCGTCTTCTCAAACGGCAGGCAGGAGCTGTCTGCTCATGGCAGACCCTGGATGTTTCAGGCTGGTTCGATATTTCTGCCGACCCTGAGGCAGAGAATATAGAGGTGTTTTTTCCGAAAGCTTCCGGCCTGCCTTCCCGTGTATACAAGGAATTCGTTCCGGGAGAATGCTATTTCAACTATTATGCCCATCAGCATCCTGACCAGGAGGACGAATTAGCTGCAGTCTCCCTTGTCAGGCAGTATGTTGATGCTTTTGCAGCTGAGATTGCCCATGAGGCAGAAGGTATGGCCAGGCCGAAAAAGGCTGTCCTGAGAGAGCTGGAAAAACTGGCCAGGGGAGGCTCAGTCACCGCATCAACCTACCTCGGGTATTTATACTCAACCGGAACCGGTGTGCGCAGAAATCCGGACAGGGCTGAGACATACTTGCGCTTTGCAGTCAGTAAAAATGACCCTCTTGCCTGCTTCTGGCTTGCTCTCACCCTGGATGGGGAAGAGGCAGAACAATTCATGGACAAAAGCTGCGAAGCAGGATGTCCGCCGGCAGTCTCCTCCAGGATTAATAAAATATGTGCAGGCAGTAGAAGTGCAACAAGTACAGAACTGGATATGCTGACAGGATATCTTGCTGCTCTTGCGAGCAATGGCAGCATGAGAAGCCTCCAGGAAATACTTAAGTTTCTGGACACGGAGTATGGGGATGAACTGTGGACCGATTATGCTCCTGCCATGCTCAAACTTCTTGACGGCCTTGTAGATGAGGACTATGTGCCGGCCGTTGAGTATAAGGCAGACATTTTGTCCATGGGGATGCTGAGTCTGGTAAGAATGGAAGAAGTCAGGCTGCTCTATCTGAAAGCTATTGACCTGGGTTCGGACAGTGCTCCTGTCAAGTATGCATCATGCCTGCTGCATCAGACAAAGGGAGATGACATGACGCGGGAAGCAAAGGAAGAGAATGTACGGATTGCCAGGGATGTGCTTGAAAAAGAGTACGCAAAAGGAGATTTCCTGCCGGTGATCAACAGCCTGCTGGGATGCATCCTTGCTATGTCCGATGATGACGATGACTTCAGAAGAGGCATACAGCATCTTGAAGCATGTCTTGCTGAAAACATGCCGGAAATGCCACTGCGGGCTGCAGCCCAGATACTTCTGTGGTCTGACAAGCCGGAAAGGCACAAGCAGGCCATCAGGCTCTTAAACACCCTGGTACGCAAAAAGAACCCCGTTGCCATCTTTTTAAGAGGGCGGGATTACCTGGAAGGCGGCCTCACAGGCCGGCGGGACATAGCCAAGGGACTGAAAATGCTGCAGGAGGCCAGGCAGATGGGCTCCGTGCAAGCCTGCTTGCTTCTGGCTGAAATATTGGCCTTCGGGCTGTTCAAAGTCAAAGCAGACAGGGAAGCTGCAGCGCAGATGGCGGAGACTGGCAGCAGGATGAACGGTCGCTGCGCAATCCTGTACAGCCTGATGCAGTTTGGAGAGCTGCCCGGCTATACTGCCAGCCGCCTGGATGATGACGAGATACAGGAACTCATCGGAACGATAGTCGCCAATGCTGAAACAGATAACAGTTATCTGGCTGTTGCCATCGCCCTGATGCACCTTGGCGCCACACCGTTAAGAGGTTTTATCCTGGATGCAGGATTAAGCCTGCAAGACTGCTCTGAACAGGATTTCTGCACTATTTTGGAAGAAATTGCATCTGACTGCGACACCAATATGCAGAGCTGCAATCTTGGCCCTGTGTGCTACACGGCCCATGCAGTGAGAAGAATAGGGAAAACCAGGCACGCAGGGATGGCTGCCGGTGTATTTGCCCGGGAGCTGCATCTTGAGCAGGGGGCCAGCTGCGATGATATTGCTGACTATCTGCAGGAGTTTGTTGACTCTGTCCCTAAAAGCTACGTGCAATACAGGCTTAAGTACAGCAACAATGATACTGATGAGGACAGGCCCTTGTACTGATGCTGTTTCCTTCCCGTAATCTCTTGAAATGACTACCCTGCCTGCCCGCATTTGGCCAGGCACTGCTTGGGACAAAAAGCAAGTCCCCAGGTCAGGACTG
>JAUMVQ010000255.1 GCA_030530085.1 Desulfovibrionaceae bacterium
TTTTCTGCACATCCTTCTGCCGCATGTCCTTCTGCTCTGCCTGCTGATCTTGCTGCCGGTTCTTTGCCGCTGCGGCCTCCTGCCCGCCACCATCCTCCTGGACTGCCTGATTCTGGCCCGTCTGCTGCCCTGTAGCTTTCTGCATGCCGGACAATAGCATCTGCTGCAGCAGGCGCATGCCTTTCTCAGTCTTTTGCAGGCTTTCCTCAAAGGACTTAAGGCGTTCTTCCATGCTCAGGCCCGAAGCTCTTCCCTGCTTAAGATCTCCTGATGAAGGAGCTGTTCCGGCAACATTTCCTGCAGCTTCTGGCCTGGCTGCCTCTGTTGCAGATCCGGCCGTATGCGTCCTGTCCTGCGCTTGCGGGGCCAGGGCAAATGGCTCACTGCCAAAGGTATCTTTGGCAAAGGTATCCATAGCAAAAGACTCACTGGCAGCGGGCAGAGGATTGGGGGAAGAGGCACTGGCATCCACAGCCTTGTACGAGCCATCAGCCATTTCCGGCCAGGCATGGCTGTCAGACCGTGTTTTGTCATGTGCGACAGCTAAATCAGGGCTTTGTCCTGCATTATTCTGAGCAAGCCTGCCATTCCCGGCAGCAGGGCCTGTCACTTCAGGGCCCGCAGCCTCATGCAGGCCGCTGCCTGCATCTTGAAACACTCCGCTCCAGGAAAACCAGACAGCCAGGGCAGCCAGGATGACGAGGACCGGTATCAGCAAAAAAAGCTTTTTGGCTTTTGCTTCCTTGTCTTCATCACCATCTTGATGCGCTCCACGCTCAGCCTCTCGGCTGTGGCATTCTTCTGCCTCTTCTTCAGCTTTTTCAGGTTCTTTTTCATAGCGGCCTTCGTCCTCCCTCAGCCTTCCGGCCTTAGCTTCTGCCGTCAGCTGCCTGTTGTCCTGCCCCCTGCTGCCTGCAGTGTTCCCATCTTCTGAAACAGCATCTGCCGTTCCTGCTCCCGGCACGTCATCCACTATCTTCGGGTTCCTCCAGCAGGGCACGCCGTCGTCAGAGCAAAAATGGGTGATGGGCGCCTGGTTGTGCTCTACCACGCCATTGTCAACGAGCCCCAGCCTTGCACGCATCATCTGCTTTGCTTCTCTTAAGGTAACCTTGCGCATGTCCGTGCCAGGCTTTAGGTACTTCATCATGGGAACTCTTTTTTCCCTCAGCGCCTCCTCAAACTCTCTTGCCTTTTCCTCTTCAAAGGCCTTCTTTTCTTCAGGCGACATCGGCGTGGCAAAATCCGCAATCCGGTACTGCCTCTTGCGCCGCCACTCCCTCAATGTTTGCGGCTTCCCTGGTGCCGCAGCTGCATCCTGAGAAAGATCTGCACAGGACTGAGAGCTTTCCGCACCACTCTGGGATGCCTCTGCACCGGCAGAAAAGCCTTCTGCCCCATACTGAGAGACCTCCTCGTCAGCCGGAAAGCTTTCCGAGCCATACTGAGAGGCCTCAGCATCAGCCAGGCCTTCTTCCGCAACGGGCACAGCCTTTCTTCTGCCGCGCCTGCCGGCAGGCTTTGAGGGATCCTTTTTTCTGGGGCCGGTCTTCCTCCTGCCGCGCTTTCTCTCCGGCGCACCCAGTATGCTGCTGTCTGCCATATTGCCGTCATTTATGCTTTCGTCAGCATAGGCAGTATTCTGCATCTGGGAGCAGGCTTCCAGGATTGCGGCATCGTCCTCGTACAGGCCTCCCAGTTCATCGTATGCTTCCTCTGTGCCCCGCTCCATAAGCTGCGGAGCGTAGGGCTGGTTTTTTCTCATATCCGGCATTCTTGTATCTGTCATTGCTGTTTCTCCTATCCTGGTGTTGTCTGTGTATAGTGTCTGCCTTGTGTCTGAATGCTGTATCTGCATAGTGTTATGGATAGTATTTGTGCATAGTGTCTGTGTGTTGTGTCCGACATGGCTTTCCGCATGCTTTTTGACTTCCGTCAGTGCACGGTCAGGGCCGGCGCCTTTTCCTTTACCCTGGCACTGCCTGCCTCTTTCTTTTGCGCAGTGCGCAACAGCAGTATGCCCATGCTTGTGCCTGACTTAAGGACTACTGTAGGCGCCCTGTCAAAGTTTTTCTCCATCTGCCTGCCAAGCCGTTCTCCGACCTTGCCGGCTGCAATCCAGGCCTCGTCCGACAAGCTGTAGCGCGGCGTGCTGTATCCTGAACCGTAGACAGAGGCGTATGAGCTTGTGCCTGACCTTCTGGTGGCATCCCCGAAGCCTTCCAGGAAGGAAGACGCTATCAGGCCGCCAAAGCGTTCCAGGGCATGCGTATCCACAGAAGAGCGCACCGCAGTCCTGTCTGTCTCAGGGTCTATGGCGCAGGCCTGGATGGCAATGCTCTCGCCCTCCCTGGTGACAAGCTCTGCAAAGCTCAGCACCAGGTGCTCTCCGTGCCTCGTAAAGCTGCCCACGGCCTTTGCGCCCTTGTACGGGCCAAGCACAATCTCAGCCATGCTGGGACCGGGCGCATCAGAGTCCAGGGTTACCCTGTTTACGGCAAGCAGGATGTCGCCGGCCTTAAGCCCCGGCAGTCCTGCTGCACCAGGTGCCTCTTCTCCTGTCGCGTCCTTTTTGGGGGCTGCTGTCTCCGCTATGCCTCCAAGCACAAGCTGTGCTCCC